>JBLHWY010000013.1:0-66637 GCA_047629195.1 Candidatus Azotimanducaceae bacterium | reverse complement strand
CCAAGTTTTATGCAGCGACGTAGCTCTTCAAGCGCCAACTCAACGTCATATAGTGGTATGTGAGCAATCGGGATAATTCTAGATAGTGCAGGAGATGCAAAGTCCCAAAGCCAATTGTTGTAGGCGCGGGCGTAGGCCATGGCAAGTTCAGGGTCGTCAGGTTTATCCCAAAGAATACCTATAGTTGGGAACACGACACCTGCATCGACCTGCCATTCATCTAATAACTGGACTCGCGCTTGAGTGTCATAGCTGGCTAGTGGGCAGCCATCCAAATAGGGAATCTTCGGGTCGATAAAAAGCTCATCAGCCTGATGCTCAACGCCGCCCAATGCGGCGAGGCGACCTTTTAGCAGCACTTTGTTATCAACGACCAGCGACTCGATGCCATCATCGTCTTTTGTGATATGGATCGAGCGATCTCGATAGCGCGGCTCGAGATAATTGTTCCATAAATCTGGCGGCTCCATCACGTGCGAATCCATATCCACAACAAACGGTTTGTTTGAATCACTCATTAGCCATCTCCGTCAATGCTTGTTGAATTATTGTTATCAAAACAGTCGAGCAAAGCACTATAGAAATCAAGTAGCCTATCTCTTTCCCAGCAATCTCAATATCGAAATATAGATGGGCATGAACACTCGCATAACCCTGACAGCAGCAAGGTAGTGGATTGATTTAGCCATCAACTCGGTACGGTCCAGAAATTCCGGAATAATGTGTTCTTCATTTTCGCCGACTTCAATGAGTTCCTGATAGCAATAAAGCCTAGGTATCAAAGGTGATACCGCATCCAAATATTGTTGGTCGAATTGTTTGCGACCGTAATTCTTGATTCCACTCGCGCGAAGACCGTCAAGGTAAGCCCGAATAAGCGGCTCCTTGAAGTTGACTTGGTCTTCGGCGGGCACGCTAGTCAGAATCCAATAAACTACATCACGAACTGGATTTCCCCGCTCTGCGGTTTGCCAATCGAAGATGACGACATCCTTCTCTTGAAGATGATTGCCTTGATTTTTGTTCGTTAGAAAATGAATGTTGCGCGCATGAAAGTCACCGTGAATGAGGGTGAGATCTCCCTTTAAGTGATTGCCTTCGTTGATCATCCACTTTGCTAATTTGACGACATGATGCATACATTTGTTGAGATAGGGGTAGCTATACGCCGCTTGCTGCTCAGCTTTCATACTATCTTGCGCAAGTTTTACGATTGAATCGAGTTCAACAGCTGACTCGATTGCATCGTACTGCTTATCCTTAAGTATCGGATCATTCCAATAGGTGGCATGGACTTTTGCAATTGCTTGCATAGCCTTAATTGAATTTTCCAGTGTTTCTTTAAAAGGTTTATGGGGAATGAGGCCAAGGTCTTCCATTAATATCGTTAGCTGCATATTGTTTTCATTGCCGCTAGAAAAATAGACCTTAGGGATAACCTCTTGCAGCTTTGCCGCAGGTCCAGCGTAGAAATTCACTTCTCGAAACAATGTTGCTACTTCGTGTAAATTTTCCTGTGCTGCGTTTACCGTGGCCAGTTTTAAAATAAGAGATTCAGGTCCAACTTGGCCGTCGGCGTAATGAAGAGACAGGCGATACATTCGGCTGGCGTAGCCTTCTCCCACGATCTCGGCTGTGTCAAAACCGGTAACACGGGTTTGTAAGACCTTGCTCAACCAGCCACATTCGAGTGACTCTATTCCCTTCAATACGTCGATAGGCATAATTTTAAGCCTGCGCGATTGCTCCACTAGATAACAATGCTTCTATCTCGCTGGCTGAAAACGTGTTGGCAAGGATCTCTCTAGAGTCAGCACCAGGCGCGCCAGTTTCGGGGGGAAGTTGTGGTTCTGTTCTGGAGAATCTAGGTGCTGGTGCAGCTTGATGAACGCCATTTCTTTCAACGAATGAACCTCGTTCGACATTGTGCGGGTTGGCGCGGGCTTCTTCGAAATTCAAAATTGGTGCGTAGCAAATATCAGTGCCAAGCATGATCTCGTCCCACTCATCCCGGGTCTTCTGCAAAAACAGTGTCCGTAGCTTTTCCTCCAACTGGGGCCAATTATCCCTGTCATGTTGTGATGGCAGTGCTGGGTCTTCTCCTAGGCCTGACTTTTCAAGCAAGATCGAATAAAACTGCGGTTCGATAGAGCCGATAGAAACATGTTTACCGTCGCTCGTTTCATAGGTGTTGTAAAAGTGAGCGCCGCCATCAAGGAAGTTTTCACCTCTTGACTGGCTCCAGCTACCGTTATTCATTAGGCCAAAAATTGCATTCATCAGCAAACCGGATCCTTCAGTCATGGCTGCATCTATGACTTGGCCTTTGCCACTCTGGTTGCGTTCATGCAGCGCCGCTGCAATCCCAAATGCGAGTAACATGCCACCGCCGCCAAAGTCACCAACAAGGTTTAACGGTGGTACAGGTCGCTCACCTTTAGTGCCAATGGCGTGTAACGCACCGGATAACGATATGTAGTTGATATCATGGCCAGCGACAGAAGCCATAGAACCCGTTTGACCCCAACCTGTCATGCGGCCATAAATCAGCTTCTCGTTTCTGGCAAGACAATCGTCAGGTCCGAGTCCAAGACGTTCGGTCACTCCAGGTCTGAATCCTTCAATCAAGACGTCTGCATCCTCAACTAATTTAAGGACGACTTCGACGCCAGCCGGGTTTTTTAAATCAACTGCAATGCTCTTGCGACCACGCGCGAGAATGTCATTACTATTGGCCGCTCTGCCAACGGATCCAGCACGGTCAATACGAATAATTTCTGCTCCCATATCCGCCAACATCATGCCGCAGAATGGTCCTGGGCCAATTCCCTGTAGTTCAATAACTTTGACGCCGCTTAATGGTCCCATAACAACTCCTTGAAAATTTATGTCCCGAAAACATCAGTAAATCTGATGTTTTTACTTTTTAGGCCTGACTCAACAACAGACAGTCCGCCCGACTTTATCATCCACTCCAGTCTGTGATCTCGATACTCTCGCTTAAACAAGCCAGATTCAAGCGCTTGTTTCAATTGATCTAGATTGGTTGTCGGTCCGTCAAATGCCATCGCTGCTGCAGCCTCTCGGCAGGCGGTGACGCTTGCGCGTTCGTTTGTGCGTTTAAGCCAGTCTCCCAGATGACCTGTGGGATTGAAACCAAATCCAGATGTACCATTAAGGAACGGTACAACACATAGGTCGCCCCAGCCAAAATTGTCACCGTTGAACCATTGTTGCTCGCCAAGCTGGGAAGACAACCAGGCAAACCAACCTTCTATTTGTGTCGCTGCCGCGGCTTCGATCGTCTGCGCCAGTTCACCTTCTGCACGGCCAAAATAGCGGATCTCAGACAAGCCCCAGGTAATGGCCTCAAAGTGGGTATCCATTGTGTCCTCAAGCATCCGTACACGTGATCGCGCTAGAGGAGAGGCAGGCAGAAGGGAGGGCTCGGGCCATCGGTCTTCGAGGTATTCGAGAATCACCGAGGAGTCGAACAAACGAACGTCATCCCCCTCGATGAGTGCGGGAACTTCTCCCCGTGGGCTCGCGGCAAGAAAGTCGTCGATGTTCGCGCCACTGCCAAGACCTTCAGGCAGACGTGATTCGAATTCAATTTCTTTTTCGAGCAGTGCTATTTTGACTTTCTGACCATAGGGAGAAAGTGGGTGATCGTAGAGGGTAATCATTGCCAGATCCATTGGGTTAAATGGATCGATTAGAACATACTAACGCTGATTTGTAGTGGTATGCCAAAGCGTGAAGGCCATTCTATTTCACGATGAGAACCGCTGCGCCCAAAATTCCCTGAAAATGACATACAGAATTTTCGTGCCCGCATGCCAAACGCCGCTGACGGTACCTGATACCTTAGACTGACCATAATCTCTGTGTCGATAGGGCACCTCAATCTCTGTAATTTTTAGTCCAGCTTGTGCTGCTTTAATTTGCATTTCTACTGTCCATCCGAAGTTGGTATCTAGCATATTCAACTGATCTAACGAGGTTCTGCGAATTGCTCGAAAAGGACCGAGATCGGTATAGTGTGTCTGCCAGATTAAGTTCATTAATCTGGCCGCTAGCCAATTTCCAAAGCGCTGAGGTGGTGTAAGACATTTCTGACTTACCCCGTGCATTCTTGAGCCGAGGAAAAATTCAGCAGATCCCTTCGCAATAGGCTCACACATGTTGAAAATCATCTTCGGGTTATCACAAAAATCGGCATCTAAAAAAACCAGCAAATCGAACTCCGGCAAAGCAGAAATCCCTGACAAGCAGGCCTGTCCAGAACCCTTTCGAGGCTCATAGACGACAGTGGCGCCCGCAGCTATTGCAACCTCTGCTGTCCTATCTGTCGAGCCATTATCAACGACGACGACCTTATCGACCTAGTTAGATATAGCCTGTAGCAAGCTGGGCAGACTCTGTTCCTCGTCAAGTGCAGGAATGATCACGGCCACGGTATTGCCAATAATCACTTTGACACCGACCCAGCTGTATTATTGTTCTGTTTAAGTTGTTTTTGTATAAGCTGCCTTTGTATAAGTTGCCAGGCCAGCCAAATTAGAGAGGGCAAAAATTGTAGTGGTACGATAACTGATTCGAACAAGTTCGAGTCAGTTGCAAGAATGTATCTGAGATCATATAGCGGCAAAGTTACTGTCAATAACAGCAAGGGTAGTGAGGGAGAGATCACCAACCAGGGTAAAAACCAGAGCATGTACCACGGCTAACCTGTTGGCGATAAGAAAAAAAGACACGCTGTCAGTGCGAGCAGATCTTGGTGGCTGGTTTTGCTCTGTCGAGAACGGGTACGACAGAGAAAGCGAGTACGAAAACGAAACAGGCCGAAAGCTGCTAGGCACAAAACTACTGAACAACGACTCAAAAGGTCCGCGTCAATATCAGCAAATGTCTCGAACCCGCTTTTGATCAGTTCGAACAGAAACGCATTGGTTTGCCAGCTTTCTGAATATACAACAATACCTGATGTCGGAGCGACAGAGCCGACAATTTGAGGCAGCATGATTAGACAGCCCACAGCGATAAGAAGCGCAGTTTGAAGTAAGAACCGAACCAGGTTTTGCGGGTTATATCTACGCCATGCTAGAAGCACGAAAGGGAGTAGGATAATGGGCCACAGTTTGATGCCTGCCGCCACAACGAGGCATAACGTAGCCCAGAAATGCTGGTGTCGTATCATCAACAGTACTGTTGCAACCAGAAACGGAAGCAGTAGAACATCCATGTGCCCAGCATTCATGGTTTCCGTGATCAGCAGCGGATTCAGCCAATAAATCATCACGAGCGCGCGCGATTTTTTGAGAGCAGTTAACAGTTTTAGCAATAGCAGCAGCGTGGTTGCATCAACAATTAGCAGCATTGCCCGCCATACATCAAGATCCCAGGGTGCCAGCAGGTGATGGATAAAAAAGAACAATTGTGTCACGGGTGGATAAATAGTTTGGATGTCTGGGTATGGCACCCTTTCAACGAAACCTTCGTTTGCAATCAAATCCAGCCGTGGGTCTGTTGTTGTGATCCCGAGGAAATCCGTCATTGGAAGTGCCACAGGTAGCGCATCGCTGGGTGCATGCGTATAGGGACTCAGGCCCTGGTAGGTCAAGGCGCCATCCCAAAAGTAGCGGTAGGAATCGTCTTCGTTTATTGGCGTGGAGTTGAACCACAAAATACGTAGCAACAGGCCGAGGATTAATAGCCATTGGAATCCGATTTTTGGAAGACGAATTTTTGTGATTAGTTGTACTGCAAAAAGGTAGAACATTCCCGCAGCAACCATAAGTCCGACGGCGAGAGTTGTTGGTCGATTCTCCCAGGGTATAAATGGGTCAAATAGGTTGGCAGAAAATCTCAGTGAACCCAGACAAAAAACCAGCCCAAACAATAATCCAAACAATAATCTAAACGATGCTCGAAACAACGCTCCAAACAATGCGCCAAAGTTCGGGAGTGGTATTTCACTAGGTTCCCGGGTGCTCATGCCAAATTAGCTTCCGCCACCGTTATAACCGAATTCAGGAGATGCTTGCCGAGGGATGTAAGCGACAGAGCCCCAGCTGAAATGGTGTTTGGCGATAGTGCTATTTGGTTTAATCTTTTGTTGTAGAGAAGGCTGTGCGAGGTCGCTGATGTGCGTAATGATGGCCGATTCATCACCAGCAAAGAATGTGTCCTTGTGCCAAGCGTACAAACTCGAAACGTTCAGACCTTTTCGTGTTTGCTTTACGTTCTTGTCAGATGCAACAAAGCTGCGGGCGTTTGTTTCTAGTTGATCATGGACCCGTTTCCCAGAAAAGCTGCTTGAGCCAAGCGATGGACTTCCTTTAACGCCATAACAGAGGCCGTAAATGATGAAGGGGTCAGACCAGTGTCTCGCGAGTATGTTTTGCTCGATATCTTTTGATCCTTCTATGTCCACCTTTATTTTCAGCGACCAGCTTGAGTACGCTTGCGGTATGCAGGTTTAACCGATAGGCAAGTTGTCGGTCTCTTGAAAATTCTGATACGGGTATTTGCTGTAAAAAATCAACATATGCGTTTAAATAATCGAGTACCCGCCCTAGCAATCGTGAGTAGGCGATAAGCTCTTTCTTCTTTTTTTTCACATCAATTAGTTGAAGAATGTTAGTCAGCGGCGTGTGATCTATTGTGTCTGGGGATGTGACGTTATGAGCCGACCAGCGTTCAAAGTCTGCTAAAGCAATCGAATGTATAAACAAGAACCCTGTAAGCAATAGGACTTGGGCGACACAAAGGAAGCGCTTGTCTTTGAAGCTTGTCATAGCGATCACCATTTACGATCGAAGGTCTTGTTCATCAACAGGTGCAATCATTACCTGCAATGGTCACTTGCAACAAGTCATAATTTCTCAAATTATTGTATTTCGACTAATACAATTGACCGCCGATACTTGTTTTAGATTTCTGTATCGGAAAATAAATTTTTTTACCCATAGAATAGTATTAATTCTGGGATCATAAGGCACTACCATTACAGCGGTAAAAAGTAGAAACTTAACCAATACACTTTTTCAGGTCTGCGAAAAATGAAACTGCTCGCTGTGTTCTTTATTACCTTTTTTACTCAATTCGCCATGGCATCCGGTGGTGGAGGTGGTGGGGGTATGAGCGCACCCTCGGGGCCATCGGCAATAAAGAAGTCTCCTGAGCAAAGGGCTGTCGAGACTTATAATCTGGGTATCAAATATCGTGATAAAGCCTGGGCTAGTCTTGAGAAAGCAGAATCCGAAAGTAATCCCAAAAAGGTTGCAAAGCTTGAAAAGAAAGCCAAAAAGCATTTTCGCAATGCGGTAAAACGCTACCGAAAAGCCATCAAATATTACGAAGTCTATTCCAAAGCACACGGTTCTCTTGGCTATGCGCTACGTCAGCTCGGAGATTATCCCGGCGCGCTTGTTGCATATAACCGGTCGCTCGAGATAAATCCTCGTTACGGTAATGCCATCGAGTACCGAGGCGAAACATATCTGGCGTTGGGCGAGTTGGCTAAAACCCGTGCCGCCTACATTGAGCTCTTGAAAATAGACCCAGCGCTTGCGCAAGAACTCATGGTCGCTATAGAAGCATGGCTAACAGCCCCGCCCAATACCGTTGATAAGGTTGAGGTCGAACAGTTGCGTGACTGGGTGCAGGAACGCGTTGCTTTACTCGATGTTTTTCCAGTGACGTCGGGGCAGAAACAGGCTTGGTCCGGATCCTAGTTGAATTTAGATCACTCGGTCTGTTGATAGGGCTGGTATTTACAACCGGTGTAGGTGCGGCAGATCATCAATGGCGAGTGCCAGAAGGGTACCCGTCTCCTGCATTGCGTATTGATCAAGCGCTCGTTGATCTTGGGCGGCATCTTTTTTACGAAACTAGGCTTTCAGCAGATGAAACGCTCTCGTGCGCCAGTTGTCACGATCAGATTCACGCGTTTGCGGATAACCGTGTGCAACCGCTTGGTATTGACGGGAATGTATTGCCGCGTCACGCCATGGCGCTGATTAATCTAGCCTATCAACCTCGGTTCGGTTGGGCTGACCATGATGTGAATTCGTTATCGTTGCAGATGCAGGGCCCATTATTTTCTGAAGCGCCGGTAGAAATGGGCGCCAATAGAAACCGAGATGAAATATTGCGCCGTCTTAGACACGATCAGAGGTACCCCAACCTTTTCCTGGCTGCGTTCGGCGAGCGCGATAACGACATCAATTTTAAGCATATTACGGCTGCGATTGAAGCATTTGAACTTACGCTAATTTCAATGAATTCGCCTTTTGACAAATGGGTGCTGCAAGACCAACGACCCAATGAAGCGGCAGTGCGAGGATTTGAACTTTTCCGTAGTGAAAAGTTTGGCTGTAGCGGTTGTCATCAGGGTTTAAACTTTTCTTCTGAGGAGTATTTTCGAACTGGAGTTGATACTGCCGACCGTGGACTTGAGGAGGCAACAAAAGATGAACAAGATGCCTTCAAGTTCAGGGTGCCGAGTTTGAGAAACATTATGTTGACTGCGCCGTACATGCATCGAGGTCAACTACCAGATATTAGGCATGTGCTTGAACACTATGCGGCTGGTCCAAATTCTGCCATCGGCCTGTCGGGATTCGAAATCTCAGAGACAGAATTGAAGGATATGGTTGCTTTTTTGTCTACCTTAACCGACACCGACTTTATAACTGATCCAGCGTTGGGGCGCCCATGACTCTTGCTAAACCGCAACGGGCTCAGGAAAAGACCAGCTACCGTCGATAACCTCAAGGTGTGGTTGATAAAGCCTTACGACGTAACTCCAACCCTCCATGATGTAGAGGAAGTTCTCATGGTCTGCTGGCTCTGAAGCCAGATTCACAGTCACCGTGCCATCAGCGTCTGCCTGCGCGACGACATCGTTGATACTGTAAGAGTGATATGTGTTTTCGCCGAAGAAACCAGACTGGTTGTAAATGCTGATCGACCAGAAGCCATCGACAGGCACATCTTTGATGATGAATTGGTAGTGACTTGGGGGTCGATCAACCACGCTGTTGAAGTAGACAACTTCGTATTCCGGTAGCCCTCCCCAACCAAAAGCTGTCGCGACCATGTGGCGTGTTTCTTTGACTTCGTCTGCTTTGCCGCTGCAACCTGCTGCATCAACGAGACCTTCACCCAGTAATTGTAATGCCTTGTGTGTATGTTTATGGCTGTCGACGTCATAAGCAGGTCGACTAAAGACATTTGAAGATTGCGCTTCTACGACCAATTGGTCCTGTAGCGCGTGGGCTATGACCATGTCGGTCTCATCTTCTGGGTTAACGAGAATACGGGCAATAACAGCAACAAAGGGTGTGAGGTGTTCCTGTAGATCAAGTTTGTAGGTCCCTGCATTGTGATAAATAGCCGTCGTGTGATTGTTTTCATTCAAAATGATGACAGACAAATATCGCTGCCCTGTTTCTGGCAGAGTGACGGTTGCGCCTGCGGAGATGTCCACGAGAGCAGAGCTATAGATAGTGTCTCGGTTCATGCGGGCGATTGGTTGCCGATTGATGGGAACAGGAAGGCGCCCATGGGAAAGTTGGTTCATACCTCTCGCCATTTTCATAATTCTTTCGAACTGTAATGACGTTTCGGCGTGCACGTAGTTATCGATGTTAACTTTGATTGGCGTATTGTCCGGCATTGAACCCACTCGTTGATGATCTGGTTGGCGGCATGATAGCGCGATTTGTCTCTCGGTATAAGATAGCGCTAGTGGTAGCTCAATGGCGGGGGTGCGGGTAGCATAGGAACTCGATATCAGGCGAAAAAAGGCACATCAAATGGAAGACAACTGGCTGGCGCATGCGAAACGCTTACAGGCATTGGCGTCTTCGGGCATGGGTTTTACCCATGATGAATATGACAAGGAGCGCTATGAGGAGATATCAGATATCGCAAATCGCATGATGGCAGAGATTGGTCAAGTACCCATCGCCAGAATTGAGACGTTGGTTTCTCCCTTTGCCGAAGGTTATGCAACCCCTAAAATTGATGTGCGTGCAGCGATCTTTCAAGAGGGCAAAGTGCTTTTAGTGAAAGAAAAAACCGACGGGCTTTGGACGATGCCTGGGGGTTATGCTGATGTAGGACTGAGCGCGATGGAGAATGTCGAGAAAGAGGTGCTTGAAGAAGCGAATCTGAAAGTTCGTGCATCCCATATTATTTCTGTTAGGCACAAAGCCAAAGGAGGGTATGCTCAGGATGTTCGTGACTTCTATAAAATTTTCTTTTTGTGTGATCTACTTGAGTCAGCAGAACCTCAAGCAGGGATGGAAACCGAGGATGCTGGCTATTTTGACCTTGCTGATATCCCGGCGCTATCGAAAGGGCGAATCATCGAAGAAGATATTCATCATGCTTGGCGGTTTTTTCAATCTGATGACAAAGTGACATTCTTTGATTAATTCGGCGCCAAATCAAGCCGCTAGCCAATCCCTTATTCAGACAAGCCAGCCTCTGCCAACAAGGTCAATATGCCGATCTGGACAGAGATATAGGCGTTGTCGTCCTGCCACCACTCGTCCAGTGCATGTGCTCGGCCACTTTTGCCACCCCGACTCATCGTGACAGCGGGAATGCCCTTTGAAATTGGCATATTTGCATCGGTAGAAGATATTTCAAGTGAGGGGACAATACCCAGCGCCTGTGTTGCTGCAATAGCGCGTTGTACAAGTGAAGATCCTGTATCACCAAGCGCAGCTGGACGTTTGCCCACACGTTCTATTTCCACTTGCAGGTTTTCACCGCGCAGTTTAGCTTTGTTTTCCTGGACAAGCGCCATTTGTACAGCCTTTTGAAATACGGCGTCTATCTCATCCAGTTTTGATTGGTCGCCTGATCGCATATCAACTTCCATCCATGACTCAAAAGCAATTGAGTTGATTGAAGTGCCACCGCCGATTCGTCCCACGCTGTAACTCGTTTTTGAGCCGCTTGCCAATACCTGCGGCGCTGTGTTCGCGAAGTTAGAAATTGCATGGCCTAAGGCGTGATGTGGGTTGGGTAGTCCGAAGTGTCCCCAGGAGTGTCCGCCTGGTCCTTTGAAAGTTACCCTATATCGATGGGAGCCAACGCCGCCAAAAACAATTCGTTCAGCGTCGCCGCCATCAATTGCAATGAGCGCGTCAATTTTTGGCGCACTGTCTCTAAATAGATATTTTACACCGCGGAGATCACCAAGGCCTTCTTCTCCTACGTTGCCCACGATTAGAATGTCCGCTTTGGTTTTAATTTTTGCATGCTGTATGCCACGTAGCACATCCAAAACTGTCACAAGGCCTCTGGAGTTGTCGGCTATGCCCGGGGCGTACATTTTGCCGTCTTTATACTTAACCGTGACGTCGGTTCCAGCCGGAAAAACTGTATCGAGGTGGCCGCTGTAAGCGATAGTCCGCTTGCCTGATGTGCCCTTGCGTCTGCCAATAACATTGCCAACCTCGTCTATGGTTACGTCAGTCAGACCCGCCTCTCGTAGCATCTCTGCAAAACGAATGCCGCGTGCCTGTTCCATGAAGGGTGGGGCAGGAATCTCGTTTAGCTCAACTAATTCCTTTTCTGCACGTTCATTCACAGTCTCAACATAGGCGAGTGCTGCTTTTACCTTCGGGTGGCGGTAGATTTTCTTCATTTCACGTTTGTAACTAGCCTTTAGCTCAACAACCGGTTTCGAAGTCTCTGCGATTGATGTCGCTGCAGCATTTGTTGCGAGTGGTAAACTTAATAAGAGCATTAGCAGGATTCGGAAAGATGTTGTTGTGCTTTTTGCTGTATTTTTTTTTCGTACGCCAAAGGTTCGTATGAACTGTTTTCGAATACTTGAAGTGCAAATAGTCGAATTTCGAATGATTGAAAGATGATTCATTGGTGTTCCAGTTAACCCTTTTTAAGGGAAGTTGCAGAGAAGATATTGGCGCGAGCCGAATGATAGCAATTTTTAAGGACGTAGGCCGCAGCCTTTGAGTATGACTTGGCAGAGGAAGTCAGCGATAGAGTCGATCATCTCTTGTTCGTATTCTGCTCGATTTAATATCGTCAGAACCTGAGTCTCGAAATCAGCGTAGTGTTGGGTTGATGACCATATGAGGAATATAAGGTGTGCAGGATCAACGGGGTCCATTTTGCCAGCATCTATCCATGACTGAATAATACTGATTTTGCTTTTCACCCACTCTCTTTGGGTGTTCCTGAGATAATTTTCCAGATGCACTGCGCCTTGCAAAATTTCGTTAGCAAACAATCTTGAAGCATTTGCATGGGTGTATGAGAGGCTGACTTTCGCCCGGATCATGCGCTCCAGTGCTACCGCGGGTTCCTCCTCTGCTTGAATTTGATCGAAGGAGGAATTCCAGAGTATGACAATGTGGTCGAGTACTTCGCGGTATAAGGTTTCCTTATTTTTGAAGTAGTAGTGGATATTTGCTTTTGAGGTACCTACTCGATTAGCGATGGCCTGCACGCTGGTAGCTTTGAAGCCTTTGCGGCTGAATTCTTCTATGGCAGCGTCAATGATAGCCTGATATCGGCGATCCCTGATTTTTCCAACTTTTTGAAGTTCTGCGTCCGGCATAAAATAGGTTCTATCTTCAGTGTTTCTGTATAGCTGACTAGTTGGACAGTAAATCATTGGTCTTAAAAGTGCAATTTTGGGCGAAATTCATGTGTCAAAATAGTGCGGAGGTGATTGGGGCCGGGTTTTTGCTAAAAGCTGTCGACATGGACAGTTTTTTATATGAACATAAGAACATTCATTTAAAGTGAGGGATTCCCCGTGGAATTCATGTTGAACAAGGACTTGGTTACCACTTCTAGCGAGACTTCGCTGATGAAGTCTGACTTTAGCCCGGATACCACCATACTCAATATGCTTCGTGATAGGGGGCTGGTCGGAACCAAAGAAGGTTGTGCCTCTGGCGACTGCGGAGCTTGTACCGTTATGGTTGGCGAGGCAGACAGCGAAGGGGTCATTGGCTACAGATCGGTCAATGCTTGCATTAGCCTGGCAGGTTCCCTGGCGAATAAGCATCTGGTAACGGTGGAAGGGTTAGCGCAGGGAACAACGCTTCATCCAGCGCAGCAGGCGATGGTGGATTACCACGGATCTCAGTGTGGATTCTGCACGCCTGGGTTTGTCATGTCGCTGGCGACGCTGACTGAAGCGCAAATTCAGTCTCAAGTTCAGACTCAAAAACAACAAGTGATGGATCAGGCGCGCGAGAAAGTGATGGATGGCATTTCTGGAAATCTCTGTCGCTGTACAGGCTATCGTCCAATCATCGATGCTGGTGTCGATGTGTTAATGCAAGAATCAGCGATATCAGTTAGCGATGAATCATCGGAGAAATTTCTAAGGCAGGCTTATAAGCGGAATACAACTGACGAGAAAGCCGCAGCAAACACGCATCATCATGGCGCATATTCTACTCCTAAGTCGCTAGCTCAGCTTGATTCGCTGGTTGCGAAGTTTGGTAATGAAGCACTTGTCGCGGGTTGCACAGATTTTGCTCTCGAAATCACACAGCGATGGCGAAGCTTTGACAGAATCATTGATATTACAGCTGTCGATGAACTTCTGATTCTGGAGACCTCAGACGATCGAATTAAAATTGGTGCCGCAGCAGCCTACACGGACATCGAAGCATATTTTGAACATAGATCACCTGCATTTGTGCACCTGCTGCATCGATTGGGCTCGAGGCAAATCCGAAACCGGGGTACGCTTGGCGGTAACATTGGTAATGCATCGCCCATTGCTGATACGCCACCCGCGCTTCTTGCTTGGGACGCTGAATTAGTCATTAGGTCTTGTGAGTCAGATGAGTCCGGCGGCAGCACTTCTGCCAGCGAAATGGAAATCCCGATAGCGGATTTCTACCTAGATTATCGAAAGACGACACTTCAATCGAATCAATATATTGCACAGATAAATATTCCCACATCAGCAGTAAATCGTTTTCACCGATTTTATAAACATTCTAAGCGCCTTGAAGATGATATTTCATCTGTCATGGGGGCATTTTCTTTCGACGGAAATCAGCAGCAACTAAACCATGTCAGAGTAGCTTATGGCGGCATGGCTGCTATACCGCTTAGGGTGCCTGTCGTTGAGCAATTGTTGGTAGCCAATGAATTGACAGAGGAATTGATAAGTCAGGCTTGTGAATTGTTAGCGCAAACACTAACGCCTATGTCAGACGTGCGAGCAAGTGCAGAGTTTAGGGCAGCGATGGCTAGTGAAATGCTAGCGCGAGCCTTGATCGAGTTCGGTGGTGGTCATATGCCTAGAATTGACGAACTTACATTACCCGCTATTCAGGAGGTCACCGATGTCTGATCATGACGCACCCCTTCAATCTATTGCAAAGTCCATTATTAAACCAAGTGCAGTAGAGTCAAAAATCGAACATCCTCTGTGGGATCCCAAGGACACACGTCACAGCCAGCAACACGAATCCGCGATTAAACATGTTACTGGCAGGGCGCTGTACATAGACGATTTGGTTGAATCACCGAATCAGCTTCATATCGCTACAGGTAAGTCAGTTCATGCTCATGCGAAAATAAAAAGCCTAGAGCTCGACGCCGTACGTCGCAGTCCTGGCGTGGTCGATGTCATTACCTTTGTGGATATTCCAGGAGATGGTGATGTTGGCGCTGTGTATAGCGGCGACCCTTTGTTGGCAAACGGTTTAGTCGAGTTTGTTGGTCAACCTGTATTTGCTGTGGCGGCAACGTCCTTGGCTGCGGCAAAGCGGGCAGCTGAGCTTGGTGCTATAGAGTACGAAGTGCTGGAGGCTACTGTGACACCACAAGAGGCGATGACCAAGGCGTCTTTTGTTCTGCCTGAAAAGCGCTTTTTACAAGGCGATGCAGATGCCGCAATTTCTGCATCGCTGTTCCGTATTCAAGGGGAGCAATATGTGCGAGGGCAGGAGCATTTCTACCTCGAAGGGCAGATTTGCCAATGCACGCCCACAGAGGATGAAGGTGTTCATGTCATTAGTTCATCCCAACATCCCACAGAAGTTCAAAAGTTGGTAGCAAAAGTCCTGGCGATTGATCTTAATCAGGTGCAGGTCGAGGTTCGCAGAATGGGTGGGGGATTCGGTGGTAAAGAATCCCAGGCGGCGGCACTGGCTTGCATGGCGGCAATTTTTGCCCGTCGAAACAATCGTCCAGTAAAGTTTCGTATGACCCGGCAAGATGACATGGTGCAAACCGGCAAACGCCATGATTTTTGGAATCGTTATGAGGCAGGTTTCGATGCCAATGGATTAATAAACGGCGTGAATATGGATCTAGTCGCGATGTGCGGTTACTCACCTGATCTGTCTGAAGGGATTGTCGATCGTGCGATGTTCCATGCTGACAATAGCTACTACTACGAAAATGTTTCTATTACAGGTTATCGATGTAAAACGAATACTGTTTCGAATACAGCGTTCAGAGGCTTTGGTGGACCGAAGGGGATGATGGCCGCCGAGGGAATGATTGACGATATAGCGAGGAAAATAGCAAAAGATCCTTTGGATGTTCGCAAAACGAACCTTTATCGTGAAGGACGTGATCGCACACCTTATGGCCAGGTGGTAGAACAACATGTTCTGATTCGGCTGATAGAACAACTTGAGCTCTCCTGTGACTATCGGTCAAGGCGTGCCGCGATAGTCGATTTTAATCACAAGAGTGCCGAGAACGGATCGCACCTTAGAAAAGGGCTTGCGCTCACCCCAGTTAAATTCGGAATCTCTTTCACTGCTAACCACTTAAACCAAGCTGGTGCATTGGTGCATGTTTATACCGATGGTAGTATTCACCTTAACCACGGTGGTACTGAGATGGGACAGGGTTTACACACCAAGGTTGCGCAAGTTGCTGCTAGGGCTATGGGCGTGTCACTTGCACGAATTCAGGTAACGGCGACCCGCACTGACAAAGTGCCCAACACTTCGCCCACAGCTGCATCCTCAGGCACAGACCTCAATGGCATGGCTGTGCTTGATGCGGTTGAGCAAATCAAGTTTCGTTTAACCAAATTTTGTGCCGAACATTTTGCTTGCCCACAGAATAGTGTGAGTATTGAAAATGATGTCGTCAAGATTAACGGTAAAGAGAGGCCGTTCAATGAAATCGTTAAGCTCGCGTACATGTCCAGAGTGCACTTGTCTGCTGCGGGTTTTTACAAGACCCCAAAAATATCCTTCGATTTTGCGACGCAGTCAGGACAGCCGTTCTTCTATTTTGCCAATGGCGCCGCCGCAACTGAGGTGATCGTTGATATTCGAACGGGCGAAAATCGGATCGCCAGAGTCGATATACTTCATGACGTGGGTGAGTCACTCAACCCAGCGTTAGATATAGGTCAGATAGAAGGTGGATACATTCAGGGTATGGGTTGGCTAACAACGGAAGATTTGAAGTGGGACGACCAAGGTCGACTTGTTTCAAATAGCCCAGCAAACTACAAAATACCTACCGCTTACGATACGCCGGCGATATTCAATGTTGCCCTTTATGATGAGGTGAACAATGAAGAAACGATATACCGCTCAAAAGCAGTCGGTGAGCCGCCGTTAATGTTAGGCATTTCAGCGTGGTGCGCCTTAAGAGATGCCTGTGCCAGTCTCTCGAATTACACCTTAAGTCCACAGATGAATGCTCCGGCAACCAGTGAGGAGGTTTATCGTTGTATTCGAGAGACCGTCACTACATTCTCTGAAGGAGCCAACGATGTTAAAGCATAGTTGGCAGCAGGCGTTGGCAAAGTGCCATGAAAGTGCGCAAGCTTTCACGTTGGTAACAGTGGTAGGTGCAACGGGATCTACGCCCCGTGAAGGGGGTAGTAAAATGGTTGTCACGGCAAACGAGACTTTCGACACAATTGGTGGTGGCAGATTGGAATTTCTCGCTACCCAACGGGCGCGAGAACTTTTGGCTAAAAAGGAACAAGTACAGCAGGTTCATCATTTTCCGTTAGCAGCGGAAGCTAATCAATGTTGCGGTGGCAGCATGACAGTGTTGTTTGAAGTATTTCCTGAAACAGTTATGAATGTGGTTATTTTCGGTGCGGGTCACGTTGGCAGCGCGCTGATCACTATTGTCTCAGGACTAGATATGCAGGTGACTTGGGTTGATAGTCGTGCAGAGCTTTTTCCGACTTTAACTGCGCCCAGCGTAATGAGCGTATTACTGGAGAACCCCGTCGAATACCTGGAACAGATAGCATCTGGTGCTTGTATTGTTATTGTCACTCACGATCACGCCCTAGATTATGAATTAACTCGAGAAATACTAGAGCAAGATGATTTCACGTTTCTTGGTCTAATAGGGTCAGACACCAAAGCTGGAAGGTTTAGAAAGCGATTGCGGCACGATGGTTTTGATGAAACGATAATCGAACGAGTCCGGTGTCCAATAGGAGATCCAAAGCTTAACGGTAAGTTGCCGATGGAGGTTGCGGTTTCCATTGCAGCGCAATTGCTATCTTTACCCCCGGTGGCAGAGCGTTTATCCCGACGTGGGTTAAGCTGGGGAGATATTAAAGAGGTCATCCAACAAGGCGGCGCGATACAAAATGAGGAACAGCCATGAGCGGTTCTTCAAAAACAGCCATGAGCGGCGCTTCATCAAAAGCCGTGAACTTTGCTGGTCTTAATTCCCAAAGCAATGATGAAGCCCATGGGGCTTTCTTGAGTTGCTGTCATTGCGCTCGGTGGGCTTCGGATATGAACCTGGCGCGACCCTATGATTCGGCGCAATCGGTTTTTGACGCTGCTCGCGACTGTTGGCAATATTCAACTGAAGCCGAAAAGCTAGAAGCATTTTTGGGTCATCCCCAAATCGGCGACCTGGATGCTCTTCGAAACAAATATGCTAGCAGTGCTAATCGCGAACAAGGCCAAATTACGCAGGCTGACGAGCAAACGCTGGTAGAGCTTGCGGAACTCAATAAGCGGTATCTTACAGTCCATGGTTTCATTTTTATTGTCTGTGCAACGGGTAAGTCCGCTGCCGAGATGCTCAAGCTTTTAAAAGATAGAATCGAAAATTCTCGTGAAGACGAGCTGAAGAATGCCGCGCATGAACAGGGTGCAATTACTCAGCTCCGACTTGAGAAACTGCTGTCGTCTTGAGCTGTCTGCAAGCTGTCCGAAAGTTCAGCGATATTTAACTAAGCAATAAGAGGTAAGAAGAAGTGAAGCCGATGATAACAACACATATTCTGGACACTAGTCGTGGCCGGCCAGCCGGAGCAGTCACTGTTAATCTGTATCGAGACTCAGACGTCCATCTAAGTAACCCTATTGCAACAGGTGTGACAGATGTTGATGGACGGGTGACCCAATGGGATAGAAACGTAGAACGCTTAGCAGGCAGTTATCGATTAGAGTTTGATGTTGATAGCTATTTTTCGGGTATAGGTGAGTCCAGCTTCTATTCTGATATACAAATTGCATTCAAAGTTGTCGATGACGCAGAGCACTACCATGTTCCTTTGCTGCTGAATCCCTTTGGTTACTCAACATATAGGGGCAGCTGATGAGCCAAAGCGTTAAAAACTCGTTGGCCCTGAGGGGACGAATTGCTTACTTCGTCGGCGACCCAAACGTAAGCGCAGATAATCTCGTTTACCTCGAAGACGGCGTGCTACTGGTCGAAGATGGAAAAGTGAGGAGCTGCGCAGATGCGCAGAAAATGGAGACCGAAGGATTTGATTTGTCACAATGTGACTGGCTGCCAGATCAGATAATCCTGCCAGGCTTTATCGATATGCATGTTCACTCGCCCCAGGTGGATGTCATCGCCTCATATGGCACTCAACTGCTGGACTGGCTCAACAACTATACTTTTCCGGCGGAGTCCCAGTATGCCGACAGCGCCTATGCGCAAGCTTCTGCTAATGATTTTCTGGACTATTCCCTCTCGGTGGGAACGACCACATCGTTTGTTTATACGACGAGTTATAAGCAATCGACAGAGGCGCTATTCGAGGCTGCGCTATCACGGGATATGCGGTTAGTTGCGGGTAAAGTATTGATGGACCAGAATGCGCCCCCGGCACTTCAGGACACGGCGCAGTCAGGCTACGAAGATAGTTCCGCGTTAATACAGAAATGGCACGGGAAAGGTCGGCTAGGCTACGCTGTTACGCCGAGGTTCTCTGGTACAAGTAGTGTTGAACAATTGCAGTTGGCTGGGAAGTTGCTGCAAGAATACCCAGATGTTTGGATGCAAACTCATATGTCGGAAGACCTTGAGGAGATCCGTTGGCTAAAGGAAGTTCACCCTCATACGGCAGACTACTTGGATTCATATGACCGATACGGCTTGAACACCGAAAGATCAATATTCGGGCACTGTATCTATATGAGCGATGAGGAAATCATCCGTCTTGCAGACAGTGGTGGCCGCATAGCTTTTTGCCCCACATCAAATCTATTCTTAGGGAGTGGTCTGATGCCTATTGAAAAACTGAAGCAGGCGGGTATCCCCATTTCTATTGCGACTGATGTCGGTGGCGGCACCAGCCTTTCTATGCTCACGACATTGGGTGAAGCGTATAAAGTGTGTCAGATGCAGGGTTACTCAATGCATGCTTATGAGGCTTTTTATATGATGACGTTGGGTAACGCGCGCGCTGCCCACCTGGATACGCATATTGGTAATTTTGAAGTCGGTAAAGAAGCAGACATTGTTGTACTTGACTCCGAACCAACACCGATGATGACTCGAAGATTACGTCAGTGTGATCGGCTAGATGAAGAGTTGTTTGTATATATGATGATGGGTGACGACCGCTCAGTCGAGCGTACCTATTGCCATGGCGTAAAACAGTATGACAAGAATGAGTTAACTGCATAGTACGTTAGTAGTTGATTTTTCATAACACTTTAGCGAGAGAATTCACTTTATGGAAGCGTACCTAACAGACTGGTTTAGTTTAATTGTCCGCTGGATACATTTGATTACTGGTATCGCATGGATAGGTGCCTCCTTACATTTTATATGGTTGGATAATAGTCTTCAGGAACCGCCGCAATGGAAGAAAGATAAAGGTATCAAGGGTGACAATTGGTCCATCCATGGTGGCGGCATTTATGAGTTCAATAAATATGCATTGGCACCGCCGCAATGGCCCGCGACGCTGCATTGGTCGAAATGGGAAGCCTATTCCACCTGGATAAGCGGTACCCTGTTGATGGTCGCGGTCTACTACATTCAGGCACAGTCTTATTTGGTCGGCCCTGACAATTGGATATCGGACCCCAGCGTGGCGGTGGTTGCCAGCGTTGGCTTTCTTGCTTTGGGTTTGGGTTTTTATGAGCTGGCAGTTCGGTCACCGCTTAAGCATCAGTCGATGGTATTTGCGGTGTTAATTGTATTTTACCTGACGTTCCTCGCTTGGCTTTCAACAAAGTTGTTTTCTGATAGGGCCGCCTATTTACACGTGGGGGCAGTGATGGCGACGATCATGGCTGGCAATGTTTTTCTTGGCATTATTCCAGCTCAAAAATCTTTTGTGGCTGCAGTAGAAAAAGGAAATGAGCCTAACGCTGATTTGGCCGCCTTTGCGAAATTACGCTCAACTCATAACAACTACTTCACTCTGCCCGTCTTGTTCTGCATGATCAGTAATCACTACCCGTTTCTGTATGGGCATGAATACAATTGGATTATTTTAGCCTACGTTATGGCTGTGATGGCTTATGCGAGACACTTTTTCAATTTGCGTCATAGAGGAATTGTTAAGCCCTCTATCTTGGTGCAGGCGTTCCTAGCATTTTTAGTGGTGGCGATTTATTTGGGTTACGAAAAGATGCCAACGAAGATGCAAGCGAGTGCTTTGATAGAAGGCGCCGATACGGGTGTCGAAATAGAGGCTGTGGTCGTTAATGATCAGCGCGCAAACTATATTTTGGCTCAGCATTGCGTTGTTTGTCATTCAGCGTCACCTACCTACCCTGGTTTTAGTGCACCACCGGCAGGTGTACTGATGGATGAAATGGAGAATGTTATCGGCAGTGCTGCACGGATGAAAACTGCCGTTGCAACAAAATATATGCCGCTGGGTAATGTTACTGGGATGACAAAGGTCGAGCGTGATGACCTGCTGTCTTGGTTGGATGCAGTACTAAAAAGATAGCACTCAATATTTTATGTGGGTGTATGATGCGTGAGTATGGAGGTCTACATTGAAATTGCCGATAATTGATTTCGCTTATTATGATGAAGCAAAACCAGAAACAATCAAGGCGATAGCGCTTGATATGGAACATGCGCTCACGACATTGGGCTTTATGTCGATTAGTAATCTAGATGTCTCAAAGCAGCAATTGAGTAATATTTTTTCTATGAGCGAAACGTTTTTTGCCAGCGATGAGATAACAAAAAGTCGTTCTGCTTATAGAAGTGCGGCCGAAAATTTTGGCTACCAAGGTTTAGGCGTCGAGTATTTAGATCCAAAAAAACCTTCTGATGTGAAAGAAACCTTCACAATGCGAAATCTACTGCATCATGATAGTGCCGATGAACGGTGGCCAAATGGTAATTTTCGGGATGAAATGTCTCGATTTTTCGCGGATTGTTTGTCTAGTGCTTACAAAGTACAAAGAGTATTCGCAGAAATCCTCAATACAGATGCGCAATTCTTCGTCAAATATCACAATGGTGAAAACGTTAGCTTGAGGCTTCTGCATTACCCTCCGACTGAAATTTCAGCGATTGAAGATGGACAGCTGGGAGCTGGCGCGCATACAGATTACGGTATGATTACTTTGCTATTTCAAAATGGCGTCGGTGGGTTACAGGTTCAGGATGAAGGAGAATGGGTTGATGTAGATCCAGTAGACGGCGCCATTGTTGTTAACACAGGTGACCTGATGGAGCGCTGGACTAACGGTCGCTTCAAATCAACGTTGCATCGGGTACAGCCTTTAATCGGGAATAGTTCAAGATACTCCATCGCGATGTTTGTTGACCCTGACACAGCAACACCCGTTGAAGTTCTACAAAGCTGTATCACTGGTGATAGTCCAGCTAAATACGAAAAAATAACCGCGGGTGAACATATTCAAGAAAAGATTCGTGCCACCCACAGAAGCTGAAAGAGTCTACACATCAACTTTTATGGCAGTGGTTGTGAGAGCAAATATGGTTTAGTCTTGATCTTCATAGCGCTATTATTCTGGTACTCATGCATTCCGCAGCACATCAAGATATAAACGTCGCAATTCAGGATACAGCCGCTACAGCTGTTATGCCTATTTGCGCTGTTCTGGCCGCAGTATATGGCGTGCTTGCAATAGCCCACCCAATATTCACCCTCAGTAGCTATGCCTATTTGATGAGCTTTGTTGCTGCGATAAGTTCTATCGTTATTCTACTAATATCAAAGTACTGGCGCGGGCGCGGAACCAATGAGCACGTGCATCTGGTAATGGCGGTGCTATCTTTTATCGTATTGTTCAATGTCGTTCTAAATACGATAGTCGATCCGCAAATTGAGCGGTCGATCTTCTTTATTGCTTACCTCATCACCGTGAGTTTGTTAGTGCTATCGCGCTGGCTGTTTTTTTGTTTGATGTTATTCCTAACAATTAGCTGGCTACTGTTCGTGTTCATCTTTGAGTTTCCTCCTGAGTCAATTAAGTTCTGGAGTTGGCTGATGTTTGTTGGTTCGGCAGTGTCTATTATGCTAAATGACCAACGTCAAAGGGCAGTACTGCGTTCTGCAACCGAGGAAATGCAACTTAGAAAACATGGTCTACAACTTAGCGAGTTGTTGAAGGCCAACGAGCTAGCACTAGCTGATAGTAATGGCATGTTTAAGAAATTAGCTCAAGCATCGTTTGAAGAACTCGCTGTACACAGGTTCGGCATTTGGATTTTTAGTGCTGATGAAATGCAACTCGAGTGTCAATTTTTCGCGTCGAGTTTCTCGGGTCAAGGTGTAGAAGTGGCGTTGCTAGAGAGACCAGTAATGCCCAAATACTTCGATGCGTTGCAGGAAAATCGCATTATATCAGCGGTAGACGCGGTCACCGATGAGAGAACCCTTGAGTTGGTTGATTACCTAAAAGAAAAATCCATAGTATCTATGCTTGATGGCCCTATAGTTGTTCGGGGCCAAGTAGTGGGTGTTGTTTGTAACGAGTCGGTTAACACACGGAAACAATGGACTATTGAAGAGCAAACGTTTGCAGCATCCGTGGCTGATATTGCTGCACTGGTGATACAGTCGAAGGAGCGAGCAGAGCTTGAACGGCGCACCTTGGAGGCGGAGCGCCTCGAAAGCCTCGGTATATTAGCGGGTGGTGTTGCTCATGATTTCAACAACATTCTTACCGTCATTTTAGGGCATGCCGAGATTCTTCAGTCTATGTTGGCCGAAAACCCCGACGCATTGGAAAGTGTTAACAGCATTGCAAAAGCAGGTGGAAATGCCAAAGATCTCGCCAGCCATATGCTCAATTATTCAGGTCGGGGAACTTTTCTCACAACCGTTGTTAATCTAACAGCGGTTGTTCAAGATTTTTGTTCAGGAGGTGGGTCCGAATTTTTTTCGGATGGCATATTACAGATCAATGCCATCGAACGGCCGTTACCTGTCAAACTAGAATCCAGTAAAATTCATCAAGTTTTACTCAATCTAGTGATCAACGCCCGTGATGCTGGAGCATGTAATATTTCACTCTCCACAGGGAGAACACCCGGTATTTCTCTGCCGATCGCTGAGTTGGTCACGACAGAAAAATTAGATGCTAACGATTACGCATGGTTCGAAGTGGTCGACGATGGTGAAGGTCTGTCAGATGAAGTGCTATCAAAAATGTTTGATCCTTTTTACAGCACAAAAGAATTCGGTTCAGGACTTGGACTAGCAAATGTTCTTGGGATTTTGAGAGCCCATTTTGGTTCAGTAAGAGTTCGCTCAAGCTTCGGTGAGGGTACCAGTATTCGTGTCTACTTGCCGATAGATGAATCTGAACTAACGCAAGAAGTTTTAGTTAGTCGTCCAGAAGAGGCGTTTGCCACGAAAAATTGGCAGGTTTTGCTGGTAGAGGATGATCCTAGGGTACGTCAGATTTCCCGCCAGTTGCTGGAGAACGAAGGTAGCAAAGTCGTCGCGTTCGAGAGCTATACTGATTTTGCGACAAGATTAGATGATATCGATGTGAGTAAGCTTGATGTTGCCTTAGTCGATTTGACCCTGGGTGATGGTGATGGCGTTGAGGTGATTACCGTGCTGCATCGTGCCAGGCCAGACCTGCCAGTAGTCCTTATGAGTGGGTACGATGCCAGTTCTGCGCTTTCAAGACTTAATGATGAGACCAACGTCGTTTTTTTGCAGAAACCCTTTGTCAGCCATGAGCTGTTACAAGCTTTGACTACAGCTTGTAAGTAGTCCCCCCGAATATTTTTGGTACACCGGAGATATTTCCTTTTATTCACTAGATCTATTTTCCTGTCAAACAGGAAATGTCTGCCAGCTTTCGATAGGATATAGCGCAAATAATTTGTCATTGAATAAGGAATGTAGGTATGGCTGTAGTAGTTAATGAAGCCAGTGCTGATGAGTCAATATTAGAACACTTTGATGCGGTGGTAGTCGGTAGTGGTTTTTCGGGGCTGCTATGTGCTTCCTATTTGAAGGATGAAGGGATCGATAATGTCCGAATATTTGAGATGACACCTTCTGTAGGTGGCGTTTGGGCTAATAAAGGCGTTGGCTCCTATCCCGGCGCAGCTTGTGATGTCCCAGCTTACACCTACTTACCTTTTCTTGATCGCACTGGTTTCATACCTTCGAAAAAATATGTAAGCCAGCCTGAGATTTCTGGCTACGCGGAGATGCTCGTCGATCACATTGGTGTTCGCGACAGAATCAGATTTTCGCGCAAGGTCGTTCGCCTGTCCTATATTGGTCAGGGAGAAAAGGTTTGGTCGATCACAACGGAAGAAACGGGCACTGGTAAACCGGCTGAAACGGTAACAGCACAACATGTAGTTACCGCCAATGGTCCACTCTCAAGTCCTCGTATGCCAGAAATCAAAGGTATGAAGAAGTTCAAGGGTGAGAGTTTTCACACCGCTCAATGGGATCGAAACGCTTCCTTAAAAGGTAAGAAGGTCGGTGTTGTAGGTACTGGCGCTTCGGCAGCGCAGGTCATCGTGGCCATCGCTGATGAAGTTGAATCTCTGACTGTTTTTCAACGAACGCCAACCTGGTGCCTGCCACGTGATGATGAGCCTACGCCGCCAGAACTGGCTGAAAAGTTTCGTGAGGGAGGCTATGGTGAAGAGCTTAGGCGAGTCGAATGGAAAGGAGAAGCCGTGTCTAATGAAGGTGCTGTGCCTTTTGAGGCGCTCCACGATGTGAAACAAAATGATGCTATTTGCGATGGCTTGGCTGCGACGATTAAAGAACAGGTAAATGATCCTGAGTTGATTAAGTTGCTGACGCCAGACTATCCGTTTTTTTGCAAAAGAGCGCTATTCATTGATGACTACTACGCAGCATACAACAAGCCTAATGTGACCTTGGTCGATGACAGCGGTGGCGTTGTCGGTGTTAATGAAACGGGTTTGGAAATTGCTCGTGGTGATACTTTTGATTTTGACGTGATCATCTATGCAACAGGATTTGATAGTAATTTTATTCCGTTCCTGATTGAAGGCCGGGATGGTGTCACATTAGCAGACAAGTTTGGTGCTGATGAAAGCAACAATTTTCAAATGGTCACACCTCATTCGCTTTGGGGTATTCATGTGGATGAGATGCCAAATTTGTATATGATGATTGGACCGCAAAGCCTCAACCCAGTGACCAATGTCACGCTTTTGTGCGAGGTACAAGCAAACTACATCTCAAACCTAGTAGGTAGAATGAAGCGCGAGAATCAGCTCGAAGTTGAACCTACAACCGCAGCGGTGGACCAGTGGACTGATCTTTGTGAATCGACATCCGAAGGAAAAGTTTGGCTTAGATGTAATAACTGGTATATGAAGTCGACAAAATCGGATGCCGCTGCTGGTCGTAAGCGTTCCTCTGGTATGTGGATGGCGTCTTACCCAGACTATCTGCGTCATCTGTTAGGGCATGAGGGCGGTACCCAGGACGAGTTACTTAAATTCAGCGCATAGCGCGCTTAATTCTAAAGCGACATTGATCGGCGAGAAGGAGCCTTGTCATGAAAAATCTAAAAGCTGTCGAAATCAAAGCATTTGTACCGACTTCCGATTACTCGCTTTCAAAACAGTTTTATCAGGATGTCGGTTTCACTATGCGTTCTGATGATGGTGATATAGCGTATTTTCATAGCGGTGATTGCAGCTTTCTACTGCAGAATTTTTATGAACCTGTGCACGCACAAAACTTCATGATGCACGTGTTGGTAGAAGATATTCATGCATGGCATACGCAGATTGCGCAGTCAGGCGTGTCGGAAAAGTACAAGGTTCTGTTTACCGAAGTTGAAACGCAGCCCTGGGGAATGCTCGACTTTGTGCTGAAAGATCCAACAGGCGTGTTGTGGCGTTTTGGACAGAATTTGTGAATCTTTTAAGAACGGCATCTTTTCTCGATGAAATCCAAAACTGGACAATGTGAATCAACTAAAGATTAATCAAAAATGAAGATAATCGTCGATGACCTGAGGGGCGTAAAAATAGCCGAGCTTCTCAATTACCATTTGGAAGATATGTCCAGTCACACGCCTGCGGAAAGTATCCATACGCTGGATATTGAAACGCTGCGTGGTCCAGATATCACGTTTTGGAGTGCCTGGGATGGTCACGATTTACTGGGTTGCGGCGCCTTGAAAGATCTGGCCCAAGGGCATGGTGAACTCAAATCAATGAGAACTGCGACGGCACATACACGGAAAGGTGTTGCGGGGAAGTTATTGGCTCACATTGAAGTAGAGGCTCGAAAAAGAGGGATGCAACGCTTGAGCCTAGAGACCGGTTCGATGCCGCCATTCGAGCCAGCGAGGCAACTCTACATTCGGTTTGGATTTGCAGTCTGTTTGCCTTTTGCCGACTATGCAGAGGATCCACATAGTATACACATGACCAAGGTTTTGTTTCCGGAGGAGGCTTTAGTCGACAGTCTGCCTGCTCTTCTAAAGTGAACATATTGCACGCAGTTTTGGTTGTGACACGCTAGAAAAAATGCTCGTTCGAGCCTTGTTTTGCGAGCAGGGCTGTATGAGATATTTCACATACACTAGTCCAAAAAAAGGAGAGCTTCAACGATTGAAACTCTCCTGTTTGAACTGCTTGTTTTTGGCTTATTCTATTCGCTCTAGTTTTTCAACTGTTGCTTCAACAACACCAACTACGCGACGATTCTTTTGTCTGCCAGCGCCAGTCTCATTTGTTGCGATTGGGCGTTCTTCGCCATAACCTTTTGCTGCTACTCTGGAACGCTTTATACCGAAGTCACTGATCAGCAATTCAGCTATAGAATCTGCCCTTTGTTGGGAAAGGTTTTTGTTATGCGCTTCCGAGCCACGACTGTCTGTATGTCCTTCAATCGTTACACGGGTGTTTGGGTATGAAGTCATAAACTCAAATACTTTCCGAACTTCGGTGCGATGTTCATCTCGAGATTCTGCAGAGTTGTTGTCAAACTGAACCATCAGGTCGACTTTAATGGACTCTTTCAACATTTTGTAACAACCAGTCGCCTCGATCATAGCCCGCCTATCTGTAGTACCTGGGCACTTATCTTCGTAGTTGGCTACGCCATCACCATCATCATCCCGAGGACATCCCATGGCGTTGACCTCTACCCCTTGTGGGGTTGTTTGGCATTTGTCAACGGCATCCATGATGCCGTCATTGTCTGAATCTAGCACTGGCGTCTCGTTCTTCATTGCCATCATGGGTGCTGCTTTGGTGTTAGCTTTTGCTTGTCCAAAAACATGCTGAATACCCAGACTCATTGCGATGTATGCTGCGTCGCTGCCGCTGCCCTCAAAAAGCCTGAGATCTCCTCGAAGCGAAGTATTGCTGCCACCTAGCGCGTACTTAGCGCCAACACCGACATTAAGTAGAGTATCGTTGTCTGATTGCCCGGTTGAGAAGTCATAATCAGCTTCACCTAAACCAAGTGCAAAATATGGTCGGATATCACCGATTTGCTCAGTGTGATACAGCCCATCAACCTGCCAGCGTGTGAAATCCAAGTCTACTGTTTGACTGGTAATGTCTGTACTGAGGTCGGAGTAAACAAATTCAATTGCCCATGGGTTGTCGAATTGATAACCGAGCCCTAGGCTCCAATGTCCGGCGTTCTCGATGTCATCCTTCAGAAACGTATAACCAATCATAGGTGAAACTGTGACGCCAGGAATCTCGTCGGCAAGCGTTGCGGCAGACATGGCGAGAATCAAGCTGGCTCCTGCTATTTTTTTAAACATTTTTTAAACCCTTGTGTAAGTCCGTTTTTAAGGAAAGTTGTTAGTCGTAAAGGGGTCGTAAGAATATGGTTCAAGTGCTGGCTGAATAACTTCAGCTTTTTTAGTTTGGCGAAATCTACCTATATTTCAGGGATCTGGCAACTGCAATGGGACACATCTCGTCGATTAATTGATCTATGGCATGGAAGTGGGGCGCGAATTAGCACCAGACTGACTTCTGTCAAGAAATCAGGTATCGAAATAGCCGTTTCACGCAATAATTAACGTTAGGCGAGCATATTTGAAATGAGGCAACCAACTCGTTGAGAGTTGGTGTTATCGATGGGAGGTTAACCGTATTGTCTTACCAGATAGTCATCATAAATTTTCATTAACGCGGGCGCATCCGCTTGTACGCAGTGTTTGTGGTGACCATCGGCGTTTTCTTTGAATAGGGTTCTGCCCCTCTGTTCACCTGTAATCACAACGCTTAAATCGCCTGTCTTTGTCTGGTAAATCGAAGGATCTTCGACAAATGCAACAGCAGATGAGTCGTGGCAGGCAAACCCATTTTCACCAGTTCTACCGCGATAAAACTCTAGATAATAGGGTGTAATTTCGTTTAGAAGCTTTCCTGCGTCACCGCACCGCGTCGCGAGATCTGCAATATAAGATTCGCTCATTAACGATTTCATTGTGACGTCAAGGCCAACCTGTGTTGTGGGTATTCCCGATGAAAAGACCACGTCAGTCGCTTCTGGGTCGCCAATAATGTTGGCTTCAGCCCAATCGGTAACATTGCCTGGAACGTCGACAGCACCGCCCATCAGTACAATTTCCTTAACATTGGCTGCAAATTGTTTGTCGGCCTGAATAGCCAAGGCCAGGTTTGTAAGGCGACCTACCGCAATAATGGTGAGTTGGCCGCTATGTTCCTTTGCTGCCTCGATTAGAAATTCATGCGCGCTGGATGCTTCTTTAATTCGATGTTTAGCCGAGGCATTGATATTCGCCAAACCATCAACACCATGAACGAAGTCGGGATAGTCATCTTCCGACTTGCCTGTCAGCGTCAAGCCTGCACCGGCATACACTGGCGCTGTAATATTGAATCTCTCACACAGGTAAAGCGCATTGTTAGTGCAATTTTCTATGCTTGCGTTGCCAAACACTGTGGTGATGCCAACGAGCTTTAGTTTTTGACAGGCATTGAGAAAAATGAGTGCCATAGCATCATCTATGCCGGGATCTGTGTCGAATATTACTGGTGTGGTGCTCACTTGATTTCCTTTGTTGTTATAGTATTTTTACCGGTATTCATGCCAAGTTAATGCCAGAGTCACCGCGATGAATTTATGTCAGTTTATTATGTTTTCTTCGTCTTTGTACTTCCATATGCTAGTAGTACAAGGAAAATCACCAGAAAGAAACAACCAGACCCAACCTGAAGCGCCCTGACCGGCGCAGTTGTCTCTACCAGCATGCTACTGACGCCAGGACTTATTGCGGTGCCAGTTGTAGCAGCCATTAAGAGCACTGATACCAAGCGGGGACTTGGAACGCTTACCATTTCTGTCGCGAGTGACAAAATGAGCTTCAGCAATCCTAGGGTCACAAAGCCCCAGATAAAAGATAGATAGGGAAGGTATTCAAGGCTTCCCAACAGCCATAGTGGCGTGGTTGCGAAAGCTGCAAGGATAGCTGCCAGTAAAGTGATTGAGCGAGTACTTGCTTTTATAAGTATCGCGGCTGCAATCAATTGACCTGCGAGCATTCCAGCCCAGAAGTTACTAATAAGCCCGCCGGCGGCAGTGGCTTCCATACCTATTGCAGCTTGAGCGTAGCTGGGTAGCCAAATAAGGATAAAGTTCTGGCCTACTAGATAAACCAACAGGGCTAACATGCAAAGATATACCCCCTTTGGCCAGCTCGATAACTCCTGACCTATATTCTGGCGTTCCTCACGGGGAACTTCCGGATAGGTCGACACGAGCGTGACGCCGAAGGTAATCAGAGCAAGAATCGCAACCGTGCTGTAGCCAAGGCTCCAGTGATATCCCTGTGCCAGATAGATAACCACGAGTGCGCTACATAATGTGCCTGATAAGCTAAAAGAGGCATCGGTAGTTACCAGCATGGTCGCACGCCGTTCGGGAGTGTAGACCCTGGAGATCACGATAGCTGCTGCAGGTAAAGCAATACCACATCCCGCGCCAATAACACCGAACAGAATCGAGTTGATAGAGTAAGTATCGATCAAATAGAAACCGCTGATTGAGATGGCGATGATGGCAAAAACGAGTAAATTCAGTGTTTTGATTTTGACGTAGTCAAATATAAATAGGCTAATAACAGAACCTACGAGGATGCCCAGTGTTAGCCAGCTAAACTGGTTGGAAACCTCTGTAGGTGCCTTTTCGAAATGGTCAGAGATTGGGCTAATTAGAATGCCAATTTGTGCGAGCATACCCGACATCACCGCGTAAGCCAGAAAACTGGTTAGAGTGATACGGATCAGATTAGCCATAATGCTCCAGTGTCATTAAGAAAGTTGTTTTAGGGTTGTGCTCCAAATTAGAAGTAATCTGGATCGAATCTTGTCTGAATCAAATTTCGTCCGTATCAAAAAGCGTATGAACGTCTTCCGAGAGGAATGATTTGCCTTCGGCCAATTCATCCTTTGAAAGCCCGACCAATTCATGAGGAAACACTAGCCAACGATCCGTAGGATGTAGGTAATAGTCTGGCTGGATGTTGGTGATGTTTTTCTCGGGCTTATACCACGGACAGGCAATTTTGACCGTATGTGGCATGTTTAGCCGGGTCTTAACTTTTAGCTCATCGAGTATAGCGACGATGCTGCGCCCAGAATCAAATACATCGTCGACCAACAACAGTTCATCATCAGCGTTGATATTGTCGATGATGTATTGAAGACCATGAACTTTAACTGTCTTGTCTTGCTGGCCGATGCCATAGTAAGAAGAGGTCCTAATGGCAATATGATCGGCTTCAATCCCTTTGTATTCCAGATATTCCTGAACTGCAATGCCCACCGGCGTGCCCCCGCGCCAGACTCCGACGATAAAATGAGGGCGGAACCCGCTTTCAAAAATCATTTTGCCAAGCTTGAATGAATCCTCAAGCAATTGATTGGGTGTGATAAATAGCTTTTCCATAGGGTGTAGTTTGCCGAAGTGGGGGTTCTTATTGTTTTGATTTTTGAGGTTATCACTCGTCCGACCCGGTGTCTTGGTTATTAGCCTTCGATAAGTTTTTATTCAGCCAACGACTGCGATTGCTTGGTTTGTCTTAGCATTACATCTATCCTCAAATCTCAATCTTCTTAAGAGCTAGCATCGATGGATTTTCTCAATCGTTTTTTTGAGTTAGAACACCACAAAACGAATATCAAAACTGAAATCGTTGCGGGATTGACAACGTTTTTAGCAATGGCGTACATCACAGTGGTTAACCCCGCAATCCTGTCTGACGCTGGGATGGACTTCGGTGCCGTGTTTGTTGCTACCTGTATTGCTGCAGCCTTTGGATCTATCGCGATGGGGCTCCTTGGTAATTATCCGATAGCAATGGCACCAGGTATGGGTCAAAACGCTTTCTTCACCTATGGCATCGTGCTCGGACTTGGACACACATGGCAGACTGCACTTGGTGCTGTTTTCTTGTCCGGCATCATATTTGTCATCATGAGTATCCTGCCCATCAGAGAATGGCTGATTAATGCTATTCCTAAAAATTTAAAGCTCGGCATTGCCTCCGGCATCGGCTTTTTTCTTGGCTTCATCGCCCTCAAAAATGCGGGTATTGTGGTTGATAATCCCGCTACGCTTGTGTCTTTTGGTTCGCTCACTGACGTTGGTCCGCTGCTATGTATGATTGGCTTTGCGCTAATTGCCACAATGACGGTGCGTAAGATCACGGGTGCGGTCATTCTTGGCATGTTGGCGGCGGCGATATTAGGTTGGGTGTTTGGTGGGTCAGAGTTCAAGGGCGTCATGTCTATCCCACCATCAATGGCACCTGTTTTTCTCCAATTAGATATAGCAGCAGCATTTGATATCTCGATGATCACCGTGATCTTAACGCTTTTGCTAGTAGACGTATTCGATACCGCCGGCACGATTGTAGGCGTCGCCAATAGGGCGAACCTGACCGATGAGAACGGTAAAATGCCGAGATTGGGAATGGCACTAATGTCTGACTCTGGTGCTACCGTGGTTGGGTCGTTGGCTGGTACATCTTCGACTACCAGTTTTATTGAAAGCGCCGCAGGGGTGGAAGCCGGTGGACGAACGGGCTTGACCGCCGTGACTACAGGCTTGTTATTTCTGTTGTGTCTTTTTTTCGCTCCGCTCGCTCAGAGTATTCCTGGTTATGCCTCGGCGGCAGCGTTGCTTTTTGTTGCCTGTTTGATGCTCCGAAGCCTTTCCGACATCGACTGGGATGACTATACTGAGTCAGCGCCAGCCGTCGTCTGCGCAATGGCAATGCCACTTTCTTTTTCGATCGCGGACGGTATCGGTCTAGGATTTGTGACCTATGTTGCGATCAAATTGCTAAGCGGGCGAGCCACAGACTGTCCGATTGCAGTCTATGTGATCGCCGCGGTGTTTGCCGGCAAGTTTGCATTTCTATCTTAGGCTTGAACCTCACGCACTCAAGAATGAAAGCTATTAACTTTTGCTAAATAGTGCGCTTTCCGTTCTGGACTTAGCCAGCTAGTCTCAAAAGCATTCGCATTTAGCTGGCGAATCTCCTCCCGTGAAAATTCTGCCTCATCCGTGAGTGCTAGAAAATTGTCTGTCAGGTAGGCGCGGAAGTACCCCGGGTCGTCGGAATTGATTGTTGCTTTCATGCCTTTTTGCAACATTAACTTAATCTCCGTGCTGGTAAGAGATTGAACGACGAATCGGTTTGAAACTGGACAAATCGTGAGTCCCAATCCTCGTTTGGCGATTTCCTCGCAAAGCTTTTCGTCCTCAAGTGAATTAATACCATGATCAATTCGGTCCACACCAATGTCGTTGAGGCATTGCCAGATGTGATCGACGATGTCGACCTGGTTTACATCGCAGTGCATGGTGAGCTGATATCCTTCGCTTTTTGCGCGGGCAAAAACATCTTTGAACTTGCTGGGTGGATTATCTTTTTCATCTGAATCGAGTCCGACACCAATAATCCAGTTTTTGAAGGGGAGGCTCATCTGTAAGTGCTCCATGGCGGATTCTGCGCTCATATCTCTTAAGAAGCACATGATTAGATTGGACTCGATGCCAAGGTTCTGCTCAGCATCGACTTGCGCGCGATGAATGCCTTTGATGATGGTCTCGAATGCGACACCTCGGCTTGTGTGTCCCTGGGGATCGAAGAAGGGTTCGACGTAAACGATGTTGTCCTTGTGAGCTCGCTGAAAATAGTGGTAGGTCAGCTCATAGAAATCCTGCTCGGTCTGAAGCACAGACATCGCTGCATAATAGATTGTTAGAAAAGAAGGCAGGTCGTGGAAATCATAGGCAGCGATGACCTCGGCAGGTGTTTTATATGCAAGCGCGATGTTGTTTCGCTCCGCCAGGGCGAATATGTGTTCTGGCTCTAAGGTACCTTCCAGATGAACGTGTAATTCTGCTTTCGGCATGCCGCGAATGTAATCTTCCATGGGTTCTCCGGTTTGGTTATAGTAAAAACATTGTAACAAATCTGACAGCACTTCAACCGTCAACCTAACTGCTAACTTAACTATGAGTGAAATTGACTTGCAGAAACCTGAATCAAAAATGCTCTTCGGGCTCGAAGACCGGCCGCCTTTTGGTACTGCGTTACTCGTTGGATTACAGCACGTACTAGCTGTTTTCGGTGGTTTGTTAGTAGCCCCGCTGATTATCGCCGGTGGGATGAATCTTTCGTTGCAGGACACCAGTTATCTGGTGAGTTCTGCTTTGGTTATCTCTGGAGCTGCGACGTTCGTTCAGATCCAACGAATTGGTCCCATTGGTTCGGGGTTACTCAGCATTCAGGGAACCAGTTTCGCCTTTATTGGTCCTTTGATTGCGGCTTTCTATGCCTTGAATGGTCCAGGCGACAGTAGCGCAGCACTTGGCACTTTATTCGGTTCAGCTGCGGTGTGTTCTGTCGCGATGATGGCGCTCAGTTTCGCGTTGCCATCCTTGCAACGTGTGGTGACGCCCAATGTCACTGGCACTACCGTTATTTTATTGGGGGCAACGTTAGTTTGGACAACGCTGATGAATATCCAGCGGGCCTATCTGGATGAAACGAGTGGTGGCTGGACCGTCGCATTTTTAGCGCTGCTGGTGTTTGTGATAATCGTCGTGATCACCCGCTTTGGCAATCCGTGGATGAGGCTGAGCAGTATTTCCATCGGACTTATTGTTGGGCTTACCGCAGCAGCGTCCCTGGGCTTAACTGATTTTTCTCGTCTTTCTGAATTGGATGCTATCTTTATTCCTGAACCTGCTCGGTACCCGTTGGGGGTTGATTGGGTCATTGTGGTGTCGTTGTTTCCGATATTTCTTATCTCGATGATGGAATCTGTCGGCGACTTGACTGCGACGAGTAGCCTTTCCGGACTTTCGACCAGTGGTCATAAATACTGGCGGCGTATTCGTGGCGGTATTTTGGGTGATGCGACTAACTCGCTGATGGCCTCTTTTTTCTGCACTTTCCCAAATACGACATTCAGCCAAAATAACGGGGTCATTCAGCTAACAGGTGTTGCGAGTCGCTATATTGGTTTTTTTGTCGCAGGGTTCTTGGTCATACTGGGTGTGTTTCCAATTATTGGCGGCATTTTCCAGTTTATTCCCGATGCAGTTCTCTATGGTGCGACCTTGTTGTTGTTTTCAATGGTCGGGCTCGCAGGCATACGAATAGTCAGAACGGGTAATGCCGATACAGGTGACTGGTTGCTAGTCGGCGCGTCTGTGGTTTTAGGTTGGCTGTTGTCGCTGTTTGTTGAAAACTTTGAATTTCTCCCTCAAGGCGTTGTGACGGTCATACAGTTTCCGGTAACTACCGGTGCATTAATTGCACTACTGTTAGAAGTTGGTCGCATTACATATTCTGCTCGGCGTTAGCCAAATATATGAGCAGAGCAAAATTTGGTGAAGGTGTTTTATGAATGAAATAGTGGTTATAGGCAGTACTAATTGGGATATTGTGATGTATCTTCCGACACTTCCACTGCCGGGCGAAACGGTAGCCGGTGGCACCTTACAAAGTGGTCTTGGGGGCAAAGGTGCTAATCAGGCTGTCGCTGCTTTCAAGGCGGGCGGTGCTTCGACAACGTTTATTAGCTGCGTTGGCGATGATGATATATCGAAATCAGTACGGCAGGTTTTTTCTGATCTCCATATGCCCATAACTTACGTCAAAGAAATCAAGGGTGTAGGCACAGGCAGCGCTTGTATTTTCGTCAATGCGGAAGGGGAGAATTGCATTGGTATCTCAGGCGGCGCAAATGCTCACGTTTTGCCTATCCTGATCGATGAGCATATTGATCACATCCGAACTGCGGGCGCAGTGCTCGTTCAGCTAGAGATACCCTTTGAAACGATCGAACATATCGCGACAATCTGTGTTGAAAATGAGACGCTTTTTGTTTTGAACCCAGCACCTGCGAGACCAATACCGGCAGTATTGCTACCGATGATAGATATCCTAACACCCAATGAAGTTGAGTTAAGCCAGATTAGCGGCATGCCCGTGAAGACGATTGAAGAAGTTGAAGCCGCAGCGCTGAGCCTCTGCAAAAAGGGCGTTGGAATCGTGGTGTCGACCCTCGGTGCACGTGGTTGCCTGATCGTGTCTGAGACTTCAACGGAACTTGTTGATGGTTTCAAGGTTGAGGCGGTGGACACGACAGCGGCTGGCGATGTGTTTAATGGTGCACTGGTAGCAGAGCTTGTGCGTGGTGCAAAGCTGGGTGATGCCGCGAAAGTCGCCTCAGCTGCAGCAGCTATCGCTGTCACGAGCAAAGGTGCCATTGCCTCAATTCCAAGTCGGGAAGAGGTGCTGGCGTTTGTTGATAGATAGATGCTTTATTATCAGTCCTTATGGCGGTGCGTGATTGGCATGCCAATGTTGGGCGATGTCTATGCGGCGGCATACCCAGACGTCTTCTTTGTTGGCAATATAATTTAGAAATTTTCTCAATGCAGCAGCTCTGCCGGGTTTGCCTGCAATTCGGCAGTGTAGGCCGATGCTCATCATTTTCGGCGTGTCGCGACCCTCTTCATATAATGTATCGAACGTGTCGGTTAAGTAATTCAGAAACTGATCACCTGCATTAAATCCCTGCGGCGCGGCAAAACGCATGTCGTTGACGTCCAGGGTATACGGAATGATGAGGTGCGGTTTTTCAAAGTCGCGACACCAATATGGTAAGTCGTCGGCATAAGAATCGCTGTCGTAGAGGAAACCGCCATACTCATTTACGAGCCGCCGCGTATTCGGACTGTCGCGACCCGTGTACCAGCCCAGCGGGCGATTACCCGTCACTCGGGTGTGTATCTCAACTGCCTTGGCCATGTGTGCACGTTCGATGTCTTCTGACAGGAACTGATAGTCAATCCAGCGTAAGCCATGGCTTGCCACCTCCCAGTTAGAACGGAGCATAGCTTGTACGGCTGCGGGGTTTCGTTCCAGTGCCATCGCGACACCGTATACAGTCACAGGAAACGAAAACTCACTGAATAGGCGATGGAGGCGCCAGAAACCGGCGCGGCTGCCATACTCGTAGAGGCTTTCCATGCTCATATGGCGGGCTGGATAGGAAGGGGCGCCGATGATTTCTGAAAGAAATGTCTCCGAGCCTGCATCGCCATGAAGTACGTTGTTTTCTGCACCCTCTTCATAATTGATGACAAACTGTACGGCTATTCGAGCTGACCCTGGCCACTTGACGGCCGGTGGCTGCTCACCATAGCCAATCATATCCCTCGGATAGGGTTCGTCAGACGAAATGTTTTGAGATGGATTCTGGTCGTTTATCTCAGGCATGTTGGTCGGCTACTTTTGTTGGTTGCTTTGATTTGTATTTTTAGGCGTACATCAATGTGTCTAACAAGACATGTTATCTGACGATTAACGCTAGTGCTATTTGCAAACGTGTTATATTGCAAACCCTTAATAAGCACCTATTTGCAAAGGAAAGGAGGCAACATTTGATAAGAATTTTAGCTCTGACTTTTAGCCTGTTTTTTAGTCTAGTAATGGCCCACTCGGCTTTCGCTAACGATGAAATGAATCGCTGGTTTGAAGAACTTAAAGCCTCGGGAAACAAAATTGATCTTTACAAGACACTCTACGCGATGCCGAAAGGTGGAGACTTGCATGCGCACAATACCGGTTCCATCTTTTCTGAATGGATGTTCGAACTTGCGCTCGAACAGGAAGCAAACGGATATATCTACTACACCAAAACCAAAATCAACAATTGCCGACCCTACGGTGGTAACGAGAGTTTCGAGCCTTATCTCATGTATTTCAAGACCATCCAGGGATCGAATTGGCAGGTGTTGGATGAATGTGAACGGGCTGAGTACAAGTTGCTCACAGACCTTTCCAAGGAAGAAAAAACTGCTTGGCAGAATAGCTTTAGACTGGATAAGCCCTATGAGGGGCGTGAAGAGTTCTTTCGAATGCATTGGCAGCGGATGGGCGATCTTGTTGCCAATCCTTATCTGGTCGCTGAAAGTATGGTCAGAAACGTTAAGGCTTTTAGTGCCGAAGGATTGTTATACATGGAGCCTGACTATTCGGTTTCCGGCTATCTCAATGCAGATGGTAGTCGAACGCCAGTTGAGACAGCGATCAAAATAGTACGAGATAGGCTGGCACAAAAAGATGTGCAGGACACTGGCATGACCGTGCGGTTCCAAATGGCAATTCTACGTTTCCTACCGAGCAGTCTGGCTCAGCTTAAGCAAGCCTATCAGTTTGTCGCGCAAAACAGTGACCTCTGGGTAGGTCTTGATATGGTCGGTCGGGAAGACGATGACAAGGGCCATCCAGCGCGGTTTCTTCAGACTATGCGCGAGCTAAGACGCCAGTATCACGGCGTCAATTTGTCCCTGCATGGCGGTGAAGTGGACGAACCCAATAGTCACGTCCGGGACACATTGACACTCGGTGCCCGGCGAATTGGTCACGGTGTCAATCTCATTACAGACCCGGACCTTATGTTGATTATGCGAGATGGACCGGCGCTTGTTGAAATTAACCTGATCAGCAATTTGTTGCTTGAGTATGTCGATGATTTTAGCCAACACCCTTTTCCTGAATATCTGAGGACCGGGATACCAGTAGCCCTGTCAACCGATGACCGGGGTATGTGGGATTCGACCATGACTGATGAGTTTTTTGTCGCAACTACCGAATTCAACCTTTCATGGTCAGAAATTAAGCAACTTAATATCAATTCTTTAGAACATGCTTTTGTTGATGAAGAAACTAAACAAAAGCTCCTAACTCATTATCATAAAAGGGTTATCCGTTTTGAGCGAAGAATGACGGGCAAAGGGGTTGAATCGCTACGGACAGTTGAACCTGAATTTCGTTCATTTATTTGCAAAGAATATGAACTTTGCGCTTTAAAGTAGGGCATAATGCCGCGCTTTAGCACCAGCGCTGTGCGAGATCTGTTCATGAAGGACTGAAGTGGTGCTGCTTTCGAACGCTATAGGTCGATTTCCTAAAGAGATTTCAGTAACTTTTTTTGTTGAAATTTTGGTTAAGAAACGGACCATTGGATAGCTAAAAGCCTACTAAATTAGGACTTACGGGATCTTTCAATTGGGATTTAAGGCTTTGGCCTAATTATTGCTCAGAGAGAACAGATCATAATTTTACTTGGGGAGTACGAATAAGCGATGACCATCATCAAAAGCAGAATGAAGAAGATTGCCGCTGGGGTTGCGGCAGCGACCTTAGCGTTGAGTGGAATGCCTTTAATGGCAGCCGAAATGGAAGAAGTAGTTGTTGTAGGAGATCTGGGCAGTTTGCCAGGCGAGAATGTACAGTCGGTCTTTGGTTTTAATAAATCATTGCTAGAGACGCCACGTTCTGCCTCGACTGTTTCAGCGGAGCAGATGGCACGATTCAATATGAATGATATTGATGAATTGGTCGCGCTTGCGCCAGGTACATTTACGCAATCGTTCTTCGGCGTTGCTGGTGGGCTTGATGTGCGTGGTACGCCTGGTGAGACATATTTCCGAGGCGTTCGTCGACTCGATAATCCTGGTAACTATCCAACCCCTATCGGTGCTTCTGATCGAGTTGATATTGTACGTGGCCCAGCGTCTCCAATATCCGGCCCTTCAAAGATTGGTGGTTTCTTAAACTTCAATCCTAAATCTGCCCGTGTTGAAGAAAATGGTGCATTCATTGAATCCAATACCGGTGCGTTGTCATTTACAACCGGTAGCTGGGATAAAAGTGTTCTGACTGCTGAAGTTGGCGGTCCAGCCGAGGCTTTTGGTAAGAATCTTGGATTTTACGTCTATGGTGAGCTAGAGAATTCCGGTAGCTATTATGACAATTCAAAAACGGATCAGACACTTATCCAAGCTTCGTTTGATGTTGATTGGAGCGATAACACACGAGTTCAGTTTGGTGGGATGTTCCATCGCTACGAAGGTAACCAGGTTGCTGGCTGGAATCGTCTAACTCAAGAACTAATCGATAATGGTACTTACATTACAGGTTCGCCCGCGCCACTGGATACAAGTGGTGATGGTTCAATTTCGCATCAGGAATATTTTGCCGGTGGTACTTTAACGCCTTTCTTGTTTGGTGTGCCCAATTCGACAATCTTATCTGTGGCTGAACTTGAAGCGGCAACGGGCGTTAATCCCGGAGATTTAGCCGGTATGGGTTTGCTTAACCCAGGCACAGCAACACTTTCAGGAAATCAAACATTAGTTGCGGCGGATGACCTGCTTGAAAATGACGTGTTGACTTTGTACTTCGACGTTGTTCATAACACTGACAATGGTTGGGAATTCAAAAACCAGATGTTCTATGAGGCATACGAGAATCTTAACGAAAATGCTTATGGCTTCTCTCAATTTCATGACTCTTATGTGTTTGAAAACAAGCTAATCATTTCGAATCAGTTTGAATACGACAGCATGGTTGCCTCTATTCAGCTGTCTCCCTCGGTTCGTTACACGAACTTCAAGCATGGTGATGATTTCATCAATGAGTTTTTTGATCGTCGTGATTTGACTGGCCCATCGACAGCGCTTGATCGAAGATTGCTGTCAACTCGGATCAATGATGATTACTCTGACTACAACGAAGGTGAATATACTAATTACGGTTTAGCCGCACTCGGTGATTTCACTTGGGAATCTGGTTTAAGCATCCTGCTGGGTGCACGTTATGACTACATTGACATGGAAAGTGCAACACCTATTGATCTGCAATTGTTCCCTGCGGATGTTATCAGCGCGCAGGATGAAGTTGAGGGTCTTTCATGGACTGCAAGTATTAGTTATGAAGTTGGTGCTGGATTGATCCCGTACATTACTGCTTCTGAGCAATCTACTCTAATCGCAGGACAAGGTGCTGATCTCAACGCGCAGAGCATATCGGATGGTGATGCATTTGACCAATCTCAGCTGCAAGAAATTGGTGTCAAAGGTAGCTTGATTGAAGACACCTTGTACTTCTCTGTTTCTGCTTACAAGCAGGAACGTACTGACTTTAGCGCTCAATCTATCGTGACTAATCAGGCCACTGAGACTGAAGGATATGAGGTTGAAGTACGTTGGGTTGCAACCGAGCAGTTGGTGATGACCATGGGTTATTCCGATATTGAAGTTATCAATTTGGAAACTGTTAACTCTGGCGGACGATTCAGTTTCGTAGGTGCACAGGATGTGCCTAACCTTCCAGCTGGCGCACTCTATGGTGGTGCTCTGTTTGGTCAGGTTACACCGAGTGATGGTGTTCGAGCTGGTATGCCGAAGAACATCTTATCTTTCACCGGGACCTATGATTTCCTAAATGGATGGGCTGCTAGTGGTAGTGTAGTGAATGTTGATGATGTCGCTTCTGGCGTGTCTGGTTCAGTTAGATTGCCGGGCTATACACTGGTTAATCTAGGCGTTGTTTATGAAACAGAAAACTGGGTATTCAATATCACAGGTAAGAACTTGACCGACGAAAGATACTTTCGCGCGAACTTCCCTAACCTGTTTGGTAGCCAGATCGTACTGCCAGAATTACCACGTCACTTCCAGGCGCGGGTTCAATACAGATTCTAGGCAAAGTTTGGTAGGTTAAAGATAAAAGGCAGTTGCTCTCGAGCGCTGCCTTTTTTTTTGATAATTGTTAGTTGAAACTAAAGGAATTTGATTGTGAAATTGAGACTTAATTCAAGCTGGCTGATCGTGTTTTGCATCTTTGTAATGACGGGATGCAGCGAACCTAAGAAGGCAACCAAAGTTGATACGATTGTAGTGGCCGAAGAGAACGGTGATACTTTGGCTGATGATTTAGCCGACGACTTAGCGGACATTTTGGACGACTCGCTAGAAAAGAAGGGCTCTGAAATATCGAAAACTGAAGACGGTCCCATTGAAGTCAAAGTTGTTGTCGTCACAATGTTTGAGATTGGAGAATTGACCGGCGATAAAGCGGGTGAATTTCAGCACTGGAAGGAACGAAGAAACCTCAATCAGAAATTTTCGTTTCTTGGCTATAAAGACCTCTATTACAACGCTGAAAGTGGCATCCTGGGTATTGTCACAGGTATCGGGACGGCGCGTTCCGCTGCCGCGATTATGGCATTAGGTATGGATCCCAGGTTCGACCTTAGTAAAAGCTATTGGCTGATTGCGGGCATTGCTGGCTTTGACCCAGCGGATGCATCTATAGGTTCTGCATCATGGTCCGAGTACCAAATTGACGGCGATCTTGCTCACCAGATTGATGCACGAGAAATGCCTGCAGATTGGGAATTTGGCTATTTTGCACGATATACAACCAAGCCGTTTGACCCGAAAAAACCTGAGCCTACTGGCGAAATGTATCAGCTGAATACGGGACTGACGAATTGGGCATATGAGCTAACGCGAGATATGGACCTGGGTGACGACAAGTCACTCGTTGAAGTTCGTGAGCGATATACAGAGCATGAGATGGCACGGAAGCCGCCGTTTGTATTGAAGGGGGCTAACATGTCCTCATACACCTTCTGGCACGGTGCGATATTGACTGACTGGGCCAATAAGTGGACGTCCTACTGGACTGAAGGAAAGGGTAATTTTGTCTCTTCTGGCATGGAAGATACAGGAACCTATTTGTCTATCTCTTGGCTCGACAAGATTGATAGGGCAGACAAAGAGCGGGTGATGGTTCTTCGTACCGCCAGTAACTATACAATGCAGCCGCCAGGCGTAACGGCAGCTGAAAACTTGCTGAATGAAAACAAGGGCTATGCTGGTTTGAAGGTTGCTGTTGAATCTGCCTATATGGTTGGTTCAAAGGTAGTGGATGAACTTCTAACTAACTGGAACGTCTATCGCGATACTATTCCGCAGGCGAAACCCGCACCTTAGGGATCGTAATAATTTAATGTTTGAGACGTCAATATGGCAATTGCAGATCCAGAGTTTATCCAACGTTTACCTAAGGCCGAGTTGCACCTGCATATCGAGGGCTCACTTGAGCCTGAGCTAATGCTTTCGTTGGCGAAAAAGAATGGTATTAAATTACCCTATGAAACGCTGGCTGATATCGAAGCTGCCTATCACTTTGATGATCTTCAGAGCTTTTTGGATTTGTACTACATGGGCGCAGGCGTATTGATTCATGAACAGGATTTTTACGATCTCATGTGGTGCTACATGCTGCGGTGTCGAGAGGAGAATATTGTTCATACGGAAATGATGTTTGATCCCCAGACTCATACAGACCGAGGCATCGGTTTTGAAACGGTGCTTGATGGTTTTTGTCGAGCGATGAATGATGCGAAAGATCAATGGGGTCAAAGCGCCGAGCTTATTATGTGTTTTTTGCGTCATTTGTCCGAACAAGAAGCAATCGCAACACTCGAATCAGCTTTGCCTTATAAAGACAAGATCAAAGCAGTGGGACTGGATAGTGCAGAGGTGGGTCATCCACCTGAGAAGTTTGCGCGAGTCTTTAAATTAGCTGCGGATGCTGGGTTCCTTAGGGTTGCGCACGCGGGCGAAGAAGGCCCCGCTCAATATATTCGCGATGCGATTTCATTATTGGGCGTGGATCGAATCGATCATGGCGTGCGCTGCGTCGACGACGAAAGTTTGATCACAGAACTTGCGACTAGTCGTATGCCGCTTACAGTTTGCCCGCTGTCAAATGTGCGTTTATGTGTCTATGACTCGATGCTAGAGCACCCGATTTTGGATTTGTTAGCACAGGGTGTTTGTGTGACTGTTAACTCCGATGACCCTTCCTATTTTGGTGGCTACCTCTGCGCTAACTACGAAGCGCTGTCGACGAACCTGCAGATGACGCATGAGCAGGCGGTCGCGTTATCTAAAAACAGTTTTGAGGCGAGCTTTATATCTGTTGAAGCAAAACAGAGGTTTCTCGAAATGCTGGAGAAATCTTTTTAGTCGATTTTTCGCCAACCTCAGCGTTGTTCATGGAATTTAATCTGGAAGAGGCAATAGCTGGTCAATCAACTGATTGATCTGCTCATAGTCATGGGTTTGAGTGATCCAGCTTTCAGGAATGCCATTATCTCCGCCGATGCCAAAAGTTGCGCCAGCGACAGCACCTAACACGATTGATCGACCGCAGTTGTCACCTCCGGCGTATATATTATCTCGTACAGTATCTGTATAGGACTGCGCGCTCTTCAGGTTAAACAACATGCTTGCAGTGCCGCTGCCAAGGTCACAGTGCAGACCATATTTTTTTGTAACTTCAAGCAAGTCCCCGTTTTCAGCAAGAACAGTCTGTAGAAATTTTTGTATTTTTGTTGAGCCGGACTCTAGCGCTAGCGCAATGCTATCTGCGATTGGTACCCCTGATATTGCGCTGGCGACCAGTGTGGTTGCAAGCCTACCGAAGTCGATGGCGCGATCTGCGTTGTTGGTGACTCGAATTGCCGATTCACTCAAGTCCATCATATCTGCGTCATCGAAGTGACATGCAACCAGAGCTGGCAATTTGCTGATAGCGGGTAGTTGTTCGTCATCTGCGCCGGGAAAGTCACTTGAACCTGCTAACGCCTGAACGAGTGCGGAGATGTAATTCGCTGCATCAGCAGGGTTCGATGATGCCTCAGCCAATTGGGCCGTCGCCGAAGCTAGCTGCTCGCCCTGAAATCTCTTTGCAGCGGAAAGTACTTTAGTGAGCAACACTTGTTTCTCGCGATCTTCACCTGCGAAAGGGATCTCGTTAGTTCGAGCGAGTGCGTCACTCTCTGTACGATATATTTTGTCCAGGGTTAGTCTAGTGGGTTTATCAATATAGCCCCGGAACTCGCCGCCGTAGCCAAAATGATCCCTGAAAGCTTCCTGATAATGATGCTTTTCATAGCGATTACCATTTGCGACCAAAGACTTGAGCATGATTTTTGATTGCTCACCATAGTGGGAAAGCTCTCCCGTGTTCTTTTTGGGGTGGGCAAAATAGCCCACGTTGTCAGCGTAGTCACTTTCATTAGGGGTTCTGAATTCAGGTTCTGAAGGTGCCAAATCCTGTATTCGACGTTGGCTGTATAGCCAATGAAAGCCCATGGTCGCTGAATCTGCGACTAAAGCTCCGAGAACACCATGCCTTGCTCGCGTAATTTGGTCTTTGTTCATGTTTTACCCCTTTAAAGATATTCATATGTATAACATGGGGTGGTGAAAAGATGAAGACTGGACAATATATCAGCTTGAATAGATTTTGAGACCGTGAATACCACCATGAGGGAAGTGCATGTAATAGATCGCGTTCATTGCACCTTTGGTTGCCATGTCGTTGTATTCGTGCCAAGTATCTGGGTACAGTTGACCAAAGCTAATGAGAGGTTTCCAAACATCAGGATCTGGCAGGTGCAGTTTGATTTCGAACTCTGAATACCCCAATTCAAGATAACTTTGTTTGCCCATATAGTCGCGAAAGTCGTCGGGAACAATTTCCTTTTGATCAGGGAATACAATTTTCCATTGTGGTAGAGAGCTTGCGGGCAGGGTGCTGAGCGATGCCAAGTCTGCGTCGGAAAGGTCTGCGCCAAAAACGTGACAACTAAGGGGCGGATTTAGACGATGCAGGTAAGTGTCGACAATGATAGTTGCGATATTGGTTTTTTGTTGTAACTTGAAAAGCGCGTGTTCGCCAAACCCCGTCCGTGCCGACTCCCAGCCAAACATATAATCCTGCTCACGTTTTCCAATCACTACATCGGCAGGTCTGCCGTAATGTTCATTGGATATATGAGAAATTTCGGCGTGCTCGAGGATGTTCTCTTGTTGGTATAGCGGGGCGCCTTGGTCACCGAATAAATTCACCTGAGAGATGCCGCCTTCGTGATAACAAAGCACTTTGCAGTCAGTCGCCCAAGTCGGGTCAATATCGAACTGATGCTCGGCATCGGGTGCGAGTCGTTCTTTTGTAATAACTGTGGCAGTTGTACCGTTTAGTTTGTCGGTAAGCAGTACCGAGATGACGGGTACCTGATTACCCGTAAACCACTTAGTGCTAACGCTTAGGCTTGTGATCTTTGACCGGAATGCCAAGCCGAGGTGGAGCCAGTGATGCCCGTCGGCATTAAAGTTAAAGCCGTCCTTAGTGGCATTAATCGTGGTCGCGATGTGCCTTTTAGTTTCAAACCCCCAGTATTTTGCGCCCATATGGGTAAAGTCACCGGTGCAATCCGGAGGTGTCTCGGGTAGTGCAACCTGGTGTGGGTTGGTGAATGATGAATCTGAATAGGATTTCAAAAATGCCGGGATTCTAGTCATAGCAACTGCTCAATTTCCATCACAATATTTAAAGGTTCGGACAATACTACTTCATCACAATTATCATCAGTATTACCTTGTGGCAAGGCAGAGCCTCGGTCAACAACCAGAAAGTCTGCCGTACTTTCCAGTGCCAGACTATAGTGATGCCAAGTACCTGGATGATAGTTAACGCCCTGCGTGCCCGCAGCGAGGAAGACTTTAATTTTTGTCTCATCTAGTTTGCCGGCGGGCGCGACTACCACCAGATAGGGCTTGGCTGATAGCGGGATAAATGCCTGACTGGAAAGCGGGTGTCGTTCCATAATTTTGAGGTTTAAAGGCATCGCCAGAGGTTTGGTCCGAAATATGTTGATAAGCGGTTTGCCAGCGCTATGGGTCAATGTCAGATCCGCAAGATCATGAAACCGTATCGTGTTGCCTTCATTGATGATGCGAGTCTCAGATGCGGCCTCTGTTTCTATGACATCGCCAAAGGGTGCAAATGCTTCAGCGGAAAGTGCTATTGGGATGATTTTCATTTGGGTAATTGTGTCGTCAGATCGTAGTTTCAGATCGGGTAATGATAGCAGAGAGGGATAACAGAGTGCTGGCCTCGTATATAAATTTGCCGTGTATAGAGGATGATCACGTCTGAATATTGCTAGCGCTTCTTCAGCATGGCTTCTAGAATCTATTCAAATTGTGATAGAAGAAGGAGTGATCAGTGACGACTCAAGCAGAAAAAGTAGATGTGTTTCGGAAGCTACATGAAAGCGGTGAGGCATTTGTTATCCCGAATCCGTGGGATGCCGGATCAGCAAGGCTGCTGCAGGGCTTAGGTTTTCAGGCGCTGGCGACAACCAGCGCTGGATTTGCTCAAACGCTTGGTCGCATGGATGGTGACGTCTCTTTAGAAGAAAAACTCAGCCATTGTAAGGCAGTCGTTTCTGTCACCGATATTCCAGTGTCAGCAGATTTTGAAAATGGCTTTGCTGATTCTCCTGAAGAGGTTGCAAATAATCTGGTTTGGGCGGCAGAAACAGGGATTGCTGGTGCTTCTATTGAAGACTTCTCGGGAACTGACATCTATGACTTTGAACTCGCTGTCGCGAGAATTCAAGCTTGTTCGGAGGCTAAAACGCGTATGAAAACAGATTTTTTGTTGACAGGCAGAGCTGAAAATTTACTCCGTGGCGTAAACGATCTCGACGATACCATTAGGCGACTTCAAGCCTACGAAGCGGCCGGAGCCGATGTGTTGTACGCCCCAGGCCTTAACTCGCTTGAACAGATTCAACAGGTGATGGCAGAAATCACCAAGCCTATGAATGTATTAACAGCGTTTTTGCCGAATATTCGCGTTGATGAATTCAGTGCTATTGGTGTCGCCAGGCTGAGTATTGGCAGCGCTTTGGCAAACAATGCGATTGGCGCGACAATTTCTGCCGCCAACGCGATGCTTGGAGCGCAAGCTGATTCTGGCAGCTTTGCGTGGATGTCAGCTGCCGCGCCAGGCGGTCAGATCAAGCGGTTGCTTAGCTAGTTTCCGCCCGGAAATACCGTTTCTTGGCTGAATTACTGAGACTTTTCAGATCTGTTGGTTTAGAGATCAAAAGTTTTTCGGGAAGTAACCATGGAGATGTTTAGTTTTCGGATAAGAACTAGCTAGTCTGTTGGGAGCTTGTGAGTTCAATTTCTCCAGACAAGTTTAAGTTCTCGCCGCCATCTTCCATCACTTCTGGTCTTTGCCAGTAGTTGTATTGAGGTGTCCACTCTTCTGTGGATATTCCCGCAAGGCTGAGAAGTTTCCACTGGGGACAAAACTCATCCCCTGGGCCGAAAATCGCAACGTTCTTGCGAAATATTGAATCACCCTCTCGAATATAGCAAACCATGCCAGGCATGTTTTCTTCGCTGGGAATAACTGTTTGTTCTTTTATATACTCGCCGCCGCCGTGCGAAACCATGGTGAAACGCCAATTTAGTGAGTTTGCGAATTTGCTTTCAATATGCGGCACAAAGCCATTGAGTCCGTCTGCCCACAGTGTGCAGTAGCGACATGCTTGCCCCATATTGTGAATAACAAACAGGGTGTCCTTCTCGCCGAATTATTCGAGTAAAGAGACGGGCCCAGATGGTTGTTCGAACATATAATTCGAGACTGGTACGGGTTCTGATTCGCGTCTGAGCTTGGCAACTTGCTCGGTAAGCTCGAATAGTTCTCTTTCTGCTGTTTGAAGTTCATTCATAATCTCTCTCCTGAATGTCTATCTCTTGAAGGCCTTTCTCTGAAAGGCGCTATTTCCCTCATTTACGCTGAAATCACCCACATTTAGGCAACGAGATTGATCTGCCTCAGAGTCCTACATTATCAAATTGTCGCCCTTGTACAAATTTCTGGTCGCTGTACATCAGCCTAAATTGCGCTATTATCGAGTCAAAATGTGAAAAACATCAGGGGAACTAATATGGAATTCAATTCAATTACGCCGCATCTAGGGGCTGAAGTAACGGGTATTGATCTTGCTGAGCCGATGGGTAGCAACGCTTTTAATGCCCTTCGTGAAGGTTGGCTAAAATGGGGTGTGCTTGTTTTTAGAGATCAACATCTTGATCGTGATCAGCACAGTGCGTTCGGCCGTATGTTTGGTCAATTACACGTTCATCCGATGTATAAAGACAAGAAAGATCATCCCGAAATTCTTAAAGTCGCGACTAATGCAGATTCTGCATATACCGCTGGCGACGGCTGGCACACAGATGTTACCTGTGATGAGTATCCGCCTATGGGTTCAATGCTGTATGTCACCGAGACACCTCCTTCAGGCGGTGGCGATACGTTGTTTGCGGATATGTATCTGGCGTATGACTTGCTATCAGAAAAGATGAAAGACATGCTCGATGGACTTACCGCGGTGCATGACGGCGCATTACCCTATGTTGGAAGTTATAAGTCGACGCCGCCTGCAGGTGGCTATCCTCGAAATGAACACCCGGTTATCACGAAGCACCCGGAGACTGGCCGCAAAGTGCTATTTGTTAACTCTGGTTTTACGTCGCATATTAAGGGTCTTAGAGCTAACGAAAGTCGCGCCTTGTTAGACATGTTGTATCGTCATATTGATTCGACACCAAAATTGGTTGCACGGGTAAACTGGGAACCTAATACACTAACGTTCTGGGATAACAGATGTACCCAGCACCATGCGGTATGGGATTACTATCCTGAAAGCCGTTACGGAGAAAGGGTATCGATTATTGGCGATACCCGTCCTGCGGCCTAAGATACCCGCGCAATGACTGATGGGTGATCGTGGAGCGACGATTCAAGCCCTGAACCCATCAGGTCAATGAAGTTGTCACGATAGAATTTTTGTTGCACAACTTCGTCAACGCCCTGAAGAGAATCCGAAAATCTTTTCAGGGGGTTACGACCACCCTCAACATGGGGGAAATCTGAAGAAAAGAGCAGCATATCGTCGCCTGAATTCTCGATGATCCACTTCGTGTCTTCATTGGGATAAGGCGTCACTCTGAATTGTCTTCGCGCGATGTCGCTAGGTTTTTCCGAAAGTTTTTGCAGACGCTTTTCACCTTTTGTAAATGCCGCAACGCCTGCATCGAGAAAACGCATCCAGCTTGGTAGCCACGACGCGCCCAATTCAATCGCACCAAATTTTAGTTTTGGATGTCTATCAAGAACACCGTCAATGATCAGCGCGGACATTGTTTGCCACACAGCAAGGGGAATGGCCATATAACTTAAGGATGTGAAGTTTTCGTCTCCGCCGTGGAAATCTGTCACCCGCGGCAGACCATTCTCGTTGTATGCGTCCTCCATTTTACGTTCACCGCCGACATGTAACAGGATAGGGACTCCTGCTTCTTCTGCCATAGACCAAAGTGGATCAAAGCCTATGTGGGATGGTGAATGTGAAGCGGGGCAGCGGGAAGGAATCACTAGGCCTTTGCAGCCAAGGTCCAGTGCTTCCTTGGCAATTCTTATTGCTGCTTCAACGTTTACTAATGGCACATAACCCGTCGGTAACAGTCGTTTATCAACACTACAAAAGTCTGTCATCATTCGGTTGTGGGCAGTCGCTGTCGCCAGTGCCAACTCTGTGTGGCCGCTGTGCTCAAGTCCATAGTTGCTAAGCGCTTCAGTTGTGAATACCAACTGGCTGGTAAATCCAAGCAGGTCTAAACATTTTGACCTGTCTTCTTTGATGAATGAACCGAGCGCATGCTGATTCTTGCGTAACATCAGGTTTGCTTCCGCTCCAGCGCGGAATTCAGGATCTGCCTGGAGCTCTCGTACATTGTTAGTGATTTCTTTTAAATGGATACGATTGATATTCAGTTCATCGAACTGCTTTCGGTAGCGTTGTTCCATAAACTCATCGATCATTCCTGGCAATTCCATGATGTGGGAGTCAGCATCGTGAATCGTTTGGTTTTCAACGTAAGGCATATTGTTTCCGCTTTTATGAAGGGTTTTTGATAGGCTTAAGCTGTGTTTAAGATAGGCTAACGTTGCACTGAAAGTAAACTCTCGAGCCGAAGTTCTTTTTCTTGCCAACGTGCTTCGAGCCATAATTTGGAGTTGCCAAGTTCGCTGGCGTCAGTGTATTCAAGCCAAACTTCGATTTTACGGACAGATCCACTTAAACAGGTCCAGAAGTTGTCTCCGTAGATGGGGTATCCAACGGTTACGTCCAGTACTCTGGCATCTCCCATTGAATTTAACATGGTTTTGAAGCCCCCTGATTTCGGTGCCAGTAGATGCTGGTAAGGGGACTTTTGCAACAGCCTTTTTTCTTCAGTAAAACGCGTTCCCTCAGCGAAATTGAGTAACGCATCAGCCTGCGAACTGGTTTGCTGTGCAACCTGAGTTACCGCCTTGAAGTCTTTCCTGTTTTTACTGAGAGAACCACCCCTGGTGAGCCTTGGAAATCTGAGTGCAAGACAGATCCAGCCAACCACTGGGACATAGACCAATGTCGATTTTATAAGGAACTTTAGTATGGGACCGCCTGGCACGACAACCGCTTGTAAAAGCAAAATATCGAACCAGGATGTGTGATTGCTAACGACAATAAGTGGTCTAAGACTAGTGCCGGGAAGATCACCGTGGATTCTAAAATCTATCCCGAGTATTTTTGTTAACCAGAGCGTATTGCCTCCAGCGGCGAGTCGATAAAACCGTGCGGTACACTGGTAACAACTTTGTTGGAAAGCTGCGATTGGTATCAGGTTCAATATTGCAAAAAGCACCAGGAATGGGATCCATATGAGCAAATTGATGGTGATAGCGGTCAGTGATATGCAGCTAACGATATGGCCAAAAATAGCACGCAATTGGGGTTTGCCTTTATTAGGTTGAATGACCAATTATTGTTTTGATCTTAATGTGGAATATGCAGGGTTTACAGGCCCAAAGCAAATGAGTATTGCAATAATTAATTGTTTAATCTCAAGCGCCTTCGCCCTAAGTCCGAATTTTCGAAAATGAGGCCCGGCCAAACCGCCGAGTGGAGTTTACATGTGGTAAGTGAGTATCTTGAATCAAATTCCAACGCCGACTTGCGCCACTCAGTACCGTCTCTTTAGAATCCGTTCCACCAAGTTCAGAGCTTCGATGACGAGACTTGGGACAGCCCGCTGTGAGAAGTTTCTGCTGGCGCAAGTCGGCGTTGGGGCCGTTGATGATAGGTGAGAGGTGTCCCCAGCCAAAATATACTGCTAGCTTGATATAAAGGTAGTTATCTTTCTCATTCCATGCGGAGTTGGGTAGTAGGAACAGAAAAGGTCTGTTCCAGTTTCTGGCGATGGGCTCTTCAAACCTACCACCATCTCCAAGAAATTCGTCGTTTAGCCAAACGGCTGCATTCATTGAAAATCGCCATAGGTAAAGCGCCTGCTTACCTTCATGCTGTTTCTCATCCAGCTTGAAGCGATACCAACCGACCCGTGCCTCTCTCTCTCGTCGTGGCTCCACAGGTGTGGTAATTTTATCGGCATCCACGCTTTCTTTGTCCCTATTGAAGTGGGCGGAGAATCTACATCGATCTCTATAAACTCAGCGGTCGTGATGTCGAGAGGGTCTGCGGCGTAGATTTGATGGAGTGAATTTATTTTTAACGGATCAGTGCCGGCGGCCGCCATCGAGCATGTCGGAATCGAAACTAAGACTAGAACCCTAACGAATCCCGTGAGGACTGCCACGGTATGCATAAGATGCATGTTGAGCAATGCTGCGCTATAGAACGGGTAAAGTTTGTCTGCCAAATACTGCATATAGGACGTTTTTACTTTTGATCCACTAGTGAGCGGACCCCCCGGAACCGGGTGTACGAAATAAGACTCTCTTGTTACCCGGCCCTGTAAAACTTATATTGATGCGGGAATTGAAGGTTTTCAAAGTAAGCCAAATATTGTGAAATTTATAAGAAGTAAAAATAATGACTGATCTAGCAGAAAGCTCAAAACCAAGAATTAGCACGGCTCCCTGGTACCGTTGGTATGCGCTTGGGGTTCTGGTACTTGTATTTACCTCCAGCCATGTTGATCGACAGATTATGGGCATTTTGTTGCAGCCCATTAAGCAGGACCTTGGTGCCAGCGACACCCAGATGGGTTTTTTGATCGGACTCACGTTTGCACTTTTTTATGCAACGCTGGGTATGCCTATTGCCATGATGGCCGACAGGGGTAATCGTAGGAACATCATAGCGCTTGCAGTCACAATTTGGAGTGGTATGACGGCCGTGTGCGGGATTGCACAATCTTTCATGCAACTTGTTGTCGCTCGTATTGGCGTTGGTATAGGGGAAGCGGGCTCTAGCCCTCCTTCCCATTCCATGATCTCAGACATGTTTCCTCTGAAGCAACGTGGCACGGCAATGGGGGTCTACGCACTAGGTGTGAATTTTGGCCTCTTGATTGCCTATCTTGCCGGAGGCTGGATGAGCGAAAATTGGGGCTGGAGAGTAACTTTTGTTGTGGTTGGTTTGCCGGGGATCCTGATTGCTATACTGGTGCGGTTGACTGTAGTAGAGCCCGTCAGGGGGGGGGCAGATAGAGTAGAAGGTGGTGATCTAAAACCGCAGATACCTGCACCCCCCTTTTGGGATGTCGTGAAATATATGTGGGCGACACCGGCAGCCAGGCACGCTGTCTTTGGCAGTGCGCTGGCAGGGTTTGTTGGATATGGCATGGTGCTCTGGTTGCCAGCATTTTTTGTACGCTCCCATGGTTTATCACAAACAGAGGTTGGCTTTACACTCGCGTTGATGTCCGGTGTCATAGGTGGAGCGGGCACTTTTGTCGCGGGCAAGCTTGCTGACATCTTGGCAAAGCGTGATGAACGATGGTTCGGGTGGCTGGTTGGCATCGCTAAAGTAGGCTTAGTCCCGTTTTTGGTTTTGTTCTTCCTAATTGAGGACTTTGCTACCTCGCTCTATGTCTATGCGATACCCGCTTTTTTTAGCGGATTCTATTTGGCGCCCACATTCGCCATGATTCAAAGCCTGGTGAAACCGGAAATGCGCGCTGTCGCAGCAGCGATATGTTTATTCATGCTCAATATTATTGGTTTAGGTCTTGGGCCACAGGCTGTTGGCATCGTGAGTGATTTGTTTGCAGATGAATATGGTAAAGAGTCTTTGCGATATTCACTGTTGGTTTTTTCTTTCGTCAATGTCTGGTCAGGCTTTCACTACTTTTTGGCTGGTAATCATTTAAAAGCAGGTATTGATAAAGCGGCTCAAGCTTAGAATTAGTAAATAACTTTTCCCAGGAGGAAATGATGGAAACCCTTAATATTACCCGTTCACAGGGTATCGAATTTGTTGAGATGGATCGGCCTGATGCACTGAACGCATTCAGTTCATTATTGATGGACGAATTGACAGAAGCATTCATGAGCGCAAACAGTGATGATAGTGTCAAAGTACTTGTGTTGACGGGTGCTGGTCGTGCTTTCTCTGCAGGTGCAGATTTACAGGAAATGGGTCAAATGGAACGCACGCCGAGGTATTCGTTGCAGGATCTTTTATTCGCAATTATTGATTTTGAGAAACCTTTCCTGGTTGCGATAAATGGCGTCGGTGCGGGGATTGGTACGACAATTTGCGGACTTGCTGATTTTGTTTTTATGTCAGAAAAAGCAAGACTGCGCTGCCCTTTCAGTGCCCTTGGCTTGACCGCAGAAGCCGCGAGTACCTATACTTTTCCAGCTTTGATGGGTAGGCAGGCTGCCAGTTGGTTCTTGCTTTCATCAGAATGGATGTCAGCCGAAGCTTGTGTGGAAAGTGGGCTTGCACTTGAGTGTCTGGCACATGAAGAACTCATTCCCCGGGTGATGAATCGGGCGGAAGTGCTCGCTGCACTACCTTCCGAATCTCTGAAAAAGACCAAGTCGCTGATGGTTAGTCATCACAAAGATGCGATGAAAGCCGCAATAAAGGCAGAGAACCTTGGTTTGGCTGAACTTGCCGGTGGTCCCGCTAACAGGGAAGCATTGTCGGCATTTCGAGAGAAGCGTGAGCCCCTTTTTAAGTAAGAAAAGTTATCTAAAAAGAGCTAACTGAAAAAGTTTGATTAGATGGTTTTGGCTGGCTCGATGGTGAACCGTATTGACGAGAATTATTTTACTAACGGAGTGTAACGATGGATTTTGATTTCTCTAGCGATGAGAAAATGGTGAGAGACCAAGTAGACAGATATCTGATGGATAATTGTGATAACGGCGTGTTTCGTTCCGTCCTTGACGGCGAGACGGCCTACTCTGAAGACGTCTGGCAGGGTCTGGTAGCAATGGGTGTGCCCGGCACTGCCATCTCAGAAGCGTATGGCGGGGTTGGCGCAGGCTATTCGACTTTGTGCCTTGTCGCCGAGCAATTGGGCGCCTATCTCGCACCAACGGCTTTCTCATCATCGATTTATCTTGCAGCTGAAGCCATTCAACTGTTTGGTTCCGAAGACCAAAAGCAGAAGTGGTTGCCCAAGTTTGCGGCGGGTGAGGTGATCGGAACCTTAGCAGTCACTGAATCTACGGAAGAAAGTACGGAGGAGAACATTCAGACAAGCTGCAACGATGGAAAGCTTTCGGGCAGTAAGTTGATCGTACCCCATGCAGGGATAGCAGATATATGTGTTGTGATCTCGCGGACCAACGATGGTGAGGTCAGTATGTATCTGGCTGAACTTGATGGCGTGACAAGGACACCGATTGCGACGGTTGATGACACGATGAATTCATGCAGTTTGACGTTCGTCGACACGCCATGCGAATTGCTGGGCACAGCGGGCAATGGCTGGCGTCAGTTGAATCAGGTTTACGACAGGGCTGCTGTGCTTGTCGCCTTTGAACAAATTGGTGGCGCAAAAAGAGCGCTAGATATGGCGGTTGACTACGCAAAAGGTCGTTTTGCCTTTGGTCGTCCGATTGGTTCTTTTCAGGCGCTGAAACATATGATGGCAGATATGTATGTTGCACTTAAATTAGCTGAATCAAATTGTTATTACGCAGCATGGGCACTATCGACGAACTCAGAAGAGTTGCCGCTAGCTGCTGCAACCGCTAGAGTTTCAGCGACTCAGGCCTATCAGCTGTGCGCTAGAGATAATATTCAGGTCCATGGTGGTATGGGCTTTACCTGGGAATTTGATTGCCACTTTTACTATAGACGATCGAATTATCTGACACTCATGCTAGGGGGTGTTTCTGTCTGGGAAGATAAACTGGTCAACGCGCTACCCAATGCACGACCTTCCGGCAAAGCGGCATAAGGAGCTAACAATGGATTTTAACGATACGAAAGAAGAAGCAGCGTTCCGTCAGGAAGTCAGAAGCTGGATCGATGAGAATGCGCCAACCCATCTACGCGAGGACTTGGCGCTGAGTGGCTTTGGTAGCACCAGAACAGGCAACTATGATGCGCTAACTGAAGCCAAGAAGTGGCAGCAGAAAAAAGCAGAAGCCGGCTGGGCTTGTATTCAATGGCCAAAAGAATATGGCGGCAGAGGCGCGACGCCTATTCAAAGTGTTATCTGGAGTCAGGAAGAAGGCGTGTATGGCAAACTCAGTGGCACTTTCATTATTGGCCAGGGCATGTGTGCGCCGACGATGATGTCATATGCGGCTGAAGCGCATTTGCAACGCTATATTCCGAAGCTCGCCAGTGGTGAAGAGGTCTGGTGTCAGTTATTTTCGGAACCGCATGGCGGGTCTGATCTTGCTGGTCTGCGCACCAAAGCGGAAAAAGACGGGGATGATTGGGTCATCAATGGTCAGAAGATATGGACTTCTGGGGCGCATTACAGTGATTTCGGTATTCTGATTACTAGGACTGACCCTGAAGTCGCCAAGCATCGTGGCCTGACAATGTTCTTCCTCGATATGAAGTCTGAGGGGGTAGATATTAGACCAATAAAACAAGCCAACGGCGATAGCGGGTTCAATGAGGTCTATTTTGAAAATGTTAGAATCCCTGACTCCCAACGATTAGGTGAGGTGGGTGAGGGCTGGCAGGTTTCTCTTACGACGCTGATGAACGAACGTATGGCTATCGGTGGCAGTATCGCAACTGGGTTTCCTGAGATTCATGAGCTGGTAGAGGACTTAATGGTTGCGACCGGTAGGGCCATTAGTAATCCGGCGGTGAAGTCGAAGCTCGCTGACTGGTATGCCAAAAGCGCGGGTCTAAAAAATACTGCCTCACGAGCGATATCGGCACTCTCAAAGGGAGAGATTCCCGGTCCTGAGAATAGTATTGGCAAACTTGTTGCTGGCGGCATGATGCAGGATATCGCGAAATTTTCGCTCGATCTGCAAGGGCTCGGCGGTGCTATCGTCGATCCTGAAATTGCGCGGAGCTCGGCGCGAGTTCAGGCTATGTTGATGCGCTCGCCGGCTGTCAGAATTGAAGGTGGTACTGATCAGATATTGCGGAATATTTTGGCTGAACGTGTGCTCGGGTTACCCGGTGATATGCGAGCAGACAAGGGTATTGCGTTTAACAAGATTCCTTCAGGTAACGAGTAAACGTCGCCGTTGAGGTTGGCAAGGATGAAGCCCGGTGCGCTATTGGTTAATGCCCTGGGCTAATCTTGGTATAGAGAAAAAAGCCTAAATTTTGTTTTTCTTGTTGGCCCAATATTTATCTCTTAGTACCCGCTTGTATAGTTTTCCGGTGGGTAGTCTGGGTAGTTCTGCCTCGAAATCGATTGATCTGGGACATTTTTGAGCAGAGAGATTCTCAGAACAGTAGGCCATAAGTTCTGACACAAGATCGTCATTTTCATCGATGCCTGGCATTGTTTGAATAACAGCTTTAACTTCCTCGCCAAAATCTTCGTTAGGGACTCCGAATACAGCCGCGTCGGCAATCTTTGGATGGGTGATCAACAAATCCTCTGTTTCTTGAGGGTAGATGTTCACGCCGCCGGAGATGATCATGAAAGTTGACCGGTCTGTTAAATATAAAAAGCCATCGTCGTCCAGATACCCCACGTCTCCTACGGTGCTCATGGTGCCGTCCTTCGAGGTGACTTCGTTAGTCTTTTCATCGTTGTTGAAGTAAGAAAAAGGGTTGGCTGTCTTGAACCAAATTTCACCTGGCTCGTCTTTGAGTGAAGGTTTACCGTCTTCGTCTAAAATTGCGATATCACCCATCAATACCTTTCCAACACTGCCTTTGTGCGCTAACCACTCTTCGCTGTTGCAAGCGGTGAAACCAAGCCCTTCCGTCGCACCATAATATTCGTTGATGATGGGTCCCCACCAATTGATCATGTCCTCTTTTACTTTTGCCGGGCATGGGGCTGCGGCGTGAATCGCAATTTCCAGAGAGGATAGGTCTGCTTTTGCTCTTACATCTTCAGGCAGCTTGAGCATCCGGCTGAACATGGTCGGAACCAACTGACTGTGGGTGATGGAATACTGACTGACATAATCCAAATATTTTTCAGCATCAAACTTCTCCATGATGACCGCTGTTCCACCAGCTCTAAGTGTTAGCCCCACAGCTGCTTGTGGTGCTGAGTGATAGAGCGGTGCTGGAGACAGGTAAATCATATCTTCACGGTACTGCCATAAATTCTTGAGAAAGGTCATCATCGCTAATGATTCCGACGGAGGAAGCTCTTCCAGCGGTCGGAGAATTCCTTTTGGTCTACCCGTGGTACCGGACGAGTAAAGCATTGCCGTTCCCAAATACTCATCTGCAATAGGTGTCGCTGGAAGAGATGCGATGGCGGTCTGGTAATCCGCAAATAACTCACCGGGTAATTCTGCAGGCTGTTTTGGGTCTACAGCATTAATAACATAGCATTGCCTGACATTTGGACATTGCTTCAACGCCTCAGCAAGCGTTTTACTTTTGCTACTGCTCGTAAAAACAATCTGGGATTCGCTATTATTGATGATGTAAGCCAGTTCATCAGCAGTCAGATAGGAATTGATACAGGTGTAGTAGAGGCCTGCCCTCTCGCCAGCTCCGCAAATCTCTGCGTAGTGGATGGAATTCTCCATAAAAACCGAATAGTGATCTAGCCGGTTCAGCCCTTGTGATCTCAGCAGATGTGCAACTCGGTTAGTCTGTTGGTCAAATTGTTTGTACGTGAGTGTGTCGCCTGATTCGGCCATGATGATCGCTGCTTGGTCGGCTTTTTCTACTGCGAATTTATCAACGTACATATTGGCTTTCTCTCCGATTCTTGTTTTTCTTGAATGACGTATCGTAATTCGGAATGGGTGCCGCGTAAACAGCCGATTGAGGGCTTTGGTGCAATCAGGTTGAGCGAATTACCGTAGAATAGTGGCCGTTCCATCCATCGGTAAGTAGGCTGGGTTTATTATCCAAGTTTATTTTAGGCTGCTGTAATAGGCGGCAATATTATCCACGTCAGTATCAGTGAGACTTCGTACCATGGGTGCCATCAGTGGGGCGACACGTTCCCCATCTCTGAAGGCCTTGATTTGCTTGATGAGATAGCCGTTTTTTTGCCCTGCGAGGTTAGGCCAGTCGTCGTTGGGGCTGACTCCAGCATCACCATGACAAGCTGCGCAAATTATGATAGCTTTTTCCTTACCGGCAGCAATATTTGCTGCGTTTGATACTGGGCTAATGGCCAAAACAGCCAATAAAGTTAAAAATAGAACAATGTACTTCACGGAAATCTCCATTTTCATAGTCAGGCTAGATAGTATGGTTAGGTCGTATAGCAAGCGACCACCCATGAAATTTCTCCTTCACGAGTTAAGTGCAATAATAGCCCAATTTAGGCTTCACAGCGTTGATTGTGATCAGTGCTCGTGGACAAATTTCCGATGAAAGACATGATGATCGAGTTGATCTGAATCAATGCTGAACAACTGTTGAAATGAAGGAACCGCGCGTATGTGCCAAGGTAAAACGATCGTTATTACAGGAGCCGCAAGTGGGCTGGGTGAAGCGTGGACGAAAGGTTTTTTGAAAGATGGGGCGAAGGTCATTGCTGCAGATATAGATGATGCTGGGTTAGCAAAGGTGGCTGAGGAGGGTGCCATGACAATTCACACGGATGTTTCAAAAGAAGCAGATGTCGAGGCGATGATCGAGTTTGCTATGACCGAGACGGGCCAAATAGACGTGCTTTTCAACAATGCAGGGATTGGCTATAACCGACCGTTTTTGGCCGTGCCCAAGGGGAACTTTGAACAACACATGGCCGTACATGTGTTCGGCACGGTTTATGGCATGAGATACGCACTGCCCTACATGCAGCGTCAAGGACATGGTCGAATAGTGAATACGATATCGAGAGCTGCCGAAATAAGCGCTGGGTCGAACGCGGCCTATGCTGCTGCCAAGGCCGCGATTTGGTCGACCAGCCGTTCAGTCGCAGCCGAGATGGTTGATACTGACATACTCATTAATATGTTGATTCCAGGTCCAACCAATACTGCGATATGGGGAAAAGATATGCCAAAAATGCAGGGTGCAGAAGTCACTTATCCCACGGCGAAAATGCTGGCGACTTTTGCCGCGGGTGGACCGCAAGGAAAGGTGTTCTGGGATGAGAAGGAGTATCCGATGTTTAATGCGGGGCTGTTAAAAGATAAGCTGATTTAGTGACTCCTATTTGTATACAAATATGTTGATCGAGCAGGTAGAGTTAATAATTCGAGAGAGGTGTAGACCAGCTAATGTTCGACTTTAAAGAGCTAGACAGGGTGCTAGTAGCACTTGGCCTAAAAGAAGACGATAAGTTATTTCGGTTTTTAGACGCTGCATATTCATCGCCTGATCGTCATTATCATTCCGGTACGCATATTAGTGAATGTCTCAAACAATTCGCTATGCTCAAGCACCTAGCAGATCAACCAGCTGAAGTTGAATTTGCAATCTGGTTCCACGATGCCGTCTACGATACACATCAATCTGATAACGAAGAACAAAGTGCGGTGCTGGCGTCTGCATATTTAGCGAAAAACGATGTGCGCCTCGACGTGGTAAAGAGAGTGGAGGAGATGATCGTCGCGACTAAAAATCATGGTTCTACGACGTCAGATGGTGCTCTACTCTTAGATGTCGATCTCGGGATATTGGGCACGCCTTCGGATATTTTTGAGAGATATGATGCTCAAATTCGGCAGGAGTACGAATGGATCCCCTTGCCAGATTATAAGAGAGGTCGTGCTGAGATATTGAAGTCCTTTTTAAACAGGGACGCCATTTTCACCACGGAATATTTTCAGGCAAATTATGAGGCTCGGGCTCGAAGTAACCTCAAACGAAAGATCGAAGAATTGGAAATGAATGGGGGTAGTCAGTGACAGTAAAAATATCCATTGAAGACAGGTTCTTCATCAAAGAACTTGTTGCCCGTTATAGCTTTGCGTGGGATAACGCTTATTCAATAGCTAGTCGTTGCGTCGCAATTGGGATCGCTTCGCGCATTAATGCGTGGCGTTTAAGAAAGTTTTCACGTGCAGCAGCATCCGGTGTTCGTGAATCTAACCAAACGTCAAAACCTTTGTACCAGGTGAGCAGCAACATTGTGCCCTCCTTGCTGTCTCTGTTAACTTCTGCGAACAATCCTTGAACTTCGGTATCAAAGCCAGATTCGAAAGTTTGCCAGGCTGTTTCTGATAACTCGGCAATCTCATTTACGTCTTGGTTGTCGATTGAAAACCATCGAAATACGAACAAGCCTTCTTGGGTAGGCGCCTTATGCGTCGTTGGCCTTACCGTAGGTTCAAAATCATAGGCATTGATGACGCTGACACCTTTCGACGTGATTTCTCTGGATAAGTCCTTTGATAGGTCTTCCCTCATCACAACCCAATAAAGTTCGTTGGTTGCTAGGCCAAAGTAGGCGGTAAAGATACCAAAGTTGGTCAAGCTTTGGTCTGCTAGTAACGCTTTAATTGTCTGAACAATAGCCAAAGGTCGGTTGCTTTTTTCGTCTTTGAGCTTAAATACCTGGTAGTACATGATTTGTCCTTATCTAATAGTCATTCTAATTAGTCGTTATCCTAAAACTTAACATCTCCATGGTTACTACCCGACAACCGGTTGCTTTTAAAACAACAAATCTCAAAAGTCTCCGAAATTCACCCAGGCATGAGTATTTGCGGACGGGAACTAACTATTCATAGTAAACCCGTAACAAGAATAGGCCTAGACTGCTGGTGAGGATACTGACCAGCGTTGTAACCATGATGAGATTTGCTGCGAGCGCATCGTTGCCCCCCATCGATTTAACCATGATGAAACTTGCTGTAGCGGTAGGGCTTGCAAACATCAAGAAGAGCGAACCGAGGATAACACCCTCGAAACCAAGCATGATAGCAGCAAGGGTGACGGCTAAAGGTATTAGCGCAGTTTTCATCACGACGGCAAGAATGGTGATCAATGATGAGTCTCTAATGGCCTTTAGGTTCATGCCAGCACCGGTGCCGAGCAGGGCAAGCGGTAGCGCTAGGCTACCTAGATATTCTCCTGCAGATAAAATAATCCGTGGTACGGGTATTTGTATCGCTGAGACGATTACCGCCAGAATTATGGCAATGATTAAAGGGTTCTTTAGGATATCAATGAATACACGTTTCAGAGACAGTGATTCATGGCCAGCGTAGAAGGATAAAATTCCGACACTAAGAATGTTGTAGGTAACTGTGAGAGTTGCCATTAATAAAGAGGCAAGGGCCAGTCCCTGATCACCGTAAGCGTTGGCGCATAAAGCAAGCCCAACAACGCCGAGGTTGCTTCGAAAACAGGCTTGAATAAATACGCCGCGGTCACTTCTTGGCGAGACAAAGGCAATGGCAACGATCCAACTGAATAAGAAAGCTGCGACACTCGCGACAACACTAAAGTTGAGTAGCGCCAAGTTAAACGTCTCTTTAAGATCGCTAGCGGATATCGTGGTAAACAGCAGTAATGGTAAACAGAGAGAAAACACAAGTTTGGAAGACGTTTGGATGAATTTATCATCGACGAAATCAATACGTTTAAGCACGACGCCAATAGCGACCAGAATGAAAATCGGGCCAGTAACGTTGATAGTGTCGGCAAGTATTGAAAGATACAAAGTCTAAGGTTCAGCTATTCGTTGGCGAGATCATTAGATAGAAGTTTTGCGGTCTCATCTCTATGGAAGCCATTAAATGGCACATGCTCGACTTCTTCACCTGGCTTGAAAACAAAGCTTCCTTTCCCATATTGCATGCCGCCATCAACGATCAGTTCAGTGCCTGTTGTGTAGGATGACATTTCAGACATAAAAAACACAGCGGCAGCAGAAATTTCCGCTGCGGTACCATGACGGCTAATGGGTGCTTTTTTGACGACATTACGAAGGCTCGGTTTTGCCGAGTCAGGATAACGATCTAACCCGGTTGTGCCGATGAAACCTGGTATCACGCAGTTAACGCGTACCCCGGCTGCTGCCCACTCAACGGCAGATGTCATGGTAAGGTTTGCTAGGCCTGCGCGTGCAGCGCCGTTGTGGCCCATGCCGGGCATGCCGCGATGATAGTCTGCGCCGATATGTACGATATTGCCGCCATGGGCTTCGAAGCATTGTTTGTAGATTTCGCGCGAGGTTAAAAAGTAACTGGTTAAGTTGTTGTTAATCACTGCATTCCAGCCGCTCAGGCTTAAATCTTTCAATGCTGAGGGAAACTGCCCGCCTGCAGCATTCACAAGTCCGTGGATCTGGCCATGTTTGCTGAGAATTGTGCTGACGAGATCGGTCACAACCTGCTCGTCACGTAGTTCGCCCGTATAAATGCCTAAGACTTTACCTCCGTCTTCGGCAATTTCCTGTTCTACTCTTTGCAGTTTTTCTATGGAACGGCCGGCTAATACGAGTTGCGCCCCCAGAGAGGACAACTCATGTGCGATACATCGGCCGAGCCCGCCGCCGCCACCTGGAATAAATATTGTTTGGTCTTTGAAAAGATCGGGTCGAAAGCCGGATTGATAAGGCATAAAACTTTCCTGTGAAATTAGGCGATCGGTTTGATACCCGTCACTCGGACAAGTATATCTGGAATAAATTCGTGAATTTCAACGGACTTAAATCCAGCTCGTTCAAAATATGAAACACAATCTGATCTGGAATGTGCAAGTCCCGTGCTATTTGACATGACTTCCATTAGTCCCCAGATTGCGGCATCCATTGGGCCGCAACGATCATCGTCGAGCATTTCGCCAATTAAATGCATCTCACCTCCGGGCAGCAGTGCATCAAATGCTTTCTGGATGACCTGATTAATGATCTCCCGATTATATTGCGGCAGGTTGCTGGCCATCACTGCGACATCGCAATTCTCTGGAAAATCGTTCTTGGTAAAATCTCCACCCTGAGTTGAAACCTGATCGATGACGCCATTCTTGGCAATGAAGTCTTTGGTGACTTCAACTACCGGTGGTAGGTCGAACACGACTGCGGATAGTTGCGGATGGTTTTGTGCTGCGACAATTGAATAGGCACCGGAACCACCGCCTAAATCCATCATTTTGGTTCTGCTAGAAAGATCGACATGTTTGATGAAGCGCCGTCCAGCGCCAAAACCAATGCTGGAAGTCGCTTCATGATAGGTGCGTGCATTATCAACAGTCATCGTCTCATAACTACCGATTACTGTCGCTTCATCTGGGTTTTTTAGCTTGTCAGTTAAGTTGCCCCAATTTTTCCATCCGGGACGCGTAAACGTTAACCAGGGGCCAGCATAGCGCTTCTCACCTTTGACGAGAAAGCGTTGAACGTCATCCGCATTTATATAATGATCGTCTTGCCAGTTAATCAGGCCGGCGGTGGCGCACATGGTCATCAGTCGCTCAGCATTGACCTCGGAAATGCTTGCGCGCTCGGCAAATCGACTTACCGTGTTACTACCACTTTCAATCGCTGTAAAGAGTTCCAGATCAATTGCTGCAAACATGCTCGCGGACTCAATAAATGCGCGGCTCATATTTTGTAGTCGAACGGTGTCTACTTTTTGCTTGGCGACTTCTGTCATTTTTGGTGCCTTGGTTGGTTGTCCTGCTTTTAATACTATGTAGTAAGAAAAGGTATCACAGCGACCATCGTCATATCCAGCGTCGCAGCATTAGACGCTATTTTCGCATCCTAGTTAGCACGATGGGTTGAATAAAGTGTTGAATGAGAAGCTCAATTAAGCGTTCAATTAGAGCAATCACCTGAGGTAGCGACGCAAATGTCTATTCAATCGATCAAAGCTCAAGCACATATACATCATGCCTACTTTCTTGGTCTGCAGCTTATGATCTCAAGTCGCAAAGGTCCTGAAGTGATGGAGGAGTGGATGTTTCGTCTCTTTCGGCGTCAGCATCATGAAAAATTTCTGAGTAGCTTTGAAAAACTCGATCTAGATTCAGAACCTGATGCAGTTGCCTGCGCCAAGTATCATGTGTTGTCTAATGGCATTGGCGGCGTGCCGGTTGAATTCATGGCGGAAAGCGATAAAAAAGCCTGGGTTCGATTTCGTTATCCCAGATGGATGTACCACGGCGCAACAATCTGCGGGATTCCTATCGGCGTCAGTCGCGGGTTTTTGAAAGGTTGGTATGCTCATAATGGCGTGTCACTTAACAACCCTCGTTTGGGCTTCGTTTGTGTTTCTGAAGATATGACCGGCGAGTTTGGCTTGTGTGGGTATTTTAAAGAGTACGACCATGACCTCGTTGAAGAAGAGCGTTTACAGTTCGCGAGGACGGAGTTACCGCCAGCATTTAGATTGGAGGATCAGCCAGTTCCACCTGCCCAGGAATGGAATCCAGAACGTTTGGAAAAAGCCAATCGAAACTATGCCATTGAATATATTCGTAACGGCCTGCCTGAGCTTGCAAAGGTCATTGGGCAGGAAGAAACGATTGAACTTGGGGGACTGGCGGCTCGTCTGATCGGATTGCAATATTATCCGGAAACGCGAGAGATGGTCGGGGCTGTCGATGGAAATATTGACGCAGCTTATAATTATATCAGCGATATGATGATTGGTATGGGCGACAGCGTGTCATTGTTACCAATTGTCCCTAGCAAAGCGGACGCGATGCCTTCGGGGCGATTGATGTTCCAGCAACGCGGGCTTAGGGTGATTAAAGGGCTCAGTGCTGAGGACCGAGAACTGATACTGACCTGCTGGCGAGAGCTTTGGGTGGGGACGATTAAGAGTCACCAACAGTTGATGATGTTAAAGCTGGTTAGCAAGACTGACGAAAGTTTGATCTGGGAGCTTTCAATCGTTGATTGAAACTATTAGTAAGTTAGCGAAAAGCCTTCAATGTCATATCTTTGCACGTGCTGTTTTCGCCCGTAAGCGTTTCGATACTCTTGGTTTTACGCTTGGCTGTCGATGCATATGTGCCTTCAGGGTACGTATCAAGATAAGAAATGAAATCACCAATGTTATTACTATTCTCGATGCTAGGCCAAAGCAATGTGTCCTGATCTTGAGCTTCCGTGCGTGAATAGGCTGGTTGACCAGGTGTTGCTATGTTGATGGCTGTCGCGTCTCTACGGGGGTTCTCCAACAGCGATTCATCGTAAGCTGCATTGCCGATCACCAATGCGGTTCTCTGGTTTTTGGCGAGTACTGCTGACGGTACTAAGTAGCACAGAAGAAGGATTGCGAGACTAAGGTTTTTCATCCTGTCGGTTGTATAGTTTGTGCCAGGGGTATCGTTAGTTATTGCACAT
>JBLHWY010000012.1:0-67502 GCA_047629195.1 Candidatus Azotimanducaceae bacterium | reverse complement strand
AAGGTTTACGAGAAGGAAAATGCACCTGCTGAGCGTAAGGGCGTAGGCATTTTCACCGCTCGACTGATGTCAGAGCGGCCTGAGCTGCCGGTCGAAGAAGAGGGGAGGTTACTTGACCCGCGTTTGCGGGAGAATTTCATCACGCGCGTCTATACAATGTCCAGGTGGCAGGAATTGGTTAGCCAAGGCATGAGTAAACAGGGCTTGCTGCAATTTCATACTAGGCACAAGTTCCTTTTGCTTGCACATCATGAAGCGACTTATCGTGCTTTAGGTCCGCTGCTTGCCGACCTGCGTTCGACCGATCTTGATACTATTGCAACAGTCTATATTCGATTGTTAATGAAGGGCTTGAAGCATCTGGCTAACCCTGGCAAACATGCGAATGTACTCATGCATATTATGGGTTTTGTAAAAGATCGAATGAGCGCTGACGAGAAAGTAGAGTTACTCGATTTGATTGAAACTCATCGTATTGGCCTCGTACCGGTTATCGTGCCTATTACCTTGCTAAACCATTTTCTTAGGAGATATCCCAATGAGTATATTGATGGGCAATACTACCTTCGGCCTCATCCTCGAGAGTTGATGCTTAGAAATGGTATATAAATAGAAATTTCGCCGTTTCATAGTTGAGTATCATTTGCTAAACAAATCAGTTTTCATCTTCCGACGCGATCTTAGACTGCAAGATAACGTAGGTTTGATCGCAGCCATGGAAGCGTCATCCTCAGTCATTCCGGTTTTTATTGTTGATCCTTTGCTTGTGTCTCGCTGGGAGCATTCGGTTGCTCGATTGAGTTTTTTGGCACAGGCGCTGCAAAACCTTGATCAAGAGCTAAGGCAACATCATAGTAGATTGCAGGTGTTGCACGGTGACCCAAGTGAGGTCATCGAAAACCTCATCGTCAATCAAAAGATCGATGGGGTTTTTATTAATCGAGACTATACGCCTGTGGCGCGTCGTCGCGATGGCAGCTTAAGAGACGTTTGTAAAAAGCACGGAGTTGTCATCAAGCAGTATGGTGACCAGTTATTGAATGAGCCAGAGTCAGTCTCGAAGATTGACGGATTGCCTTACACTATTTTCACTCCATTCTTTAGAAAGGCTCGCGTGCTTCATATTTCAGCACCTGCTGAGACAGTGAGCTTCAATCTTGAACCCTACGGTGCAAGTGAGCCAGCTGCGCCACTTGTGTTGGGCCTGCTTGATCCATACCTGAAGCATAAAACAGCCGTGATGCCTGATGGAAAGCAGGTGATTTTGGACTCGATCGAGAAGTTGGAAAATTACGATGATTCCAAGGATATACCCGGTGTTAAAGGTACTAGCCGTCTTTCTGCATATCTTCGTTTTGGCCTTGTTTCTCCCCGGCAGGTCTATCAAATTGTGCTCGATGCGCACTCTGCTTCGCACGGCATTATTCGGCAACTCTATTGGCGGGATTTCTATTTTCACATAGGGCATCATTTTCCCTATGTTTATCATTCGCCATTTCGTCAAAAATATCGAAGCTTGCGTTGGAATGATAACTTGGAGGGGCTTCGGTTGTGGGAGGAGGGTAAAACAGGGTTTCCTATTGTTGATGCGGGTATGCGTGAACTCGCGGCAACCGGTTACATGCACAATCGTGTGAGGATGGTGGTTGCTTCTTTTTTAACCAAAAACCTGTTGCTGAATTGGCAGTTAGGTGAGGCCCACTTTGCGAAGCATCTTATAGACTATGACCCGGCACTCAATAATGGTAATTGGCAGTGGAGTGCTTCGACAGGTTGTGATGCTCAGCCGTATTTTCGTGTGTTTAATCCTTGGCGCCAGCAGAAGCGGTTTGATGTTGATTGTAGTTATATCAAGCGTTGGATTCCTGAGCTTGAGAATCTGACGGCTAAAGAAATTCATGGGTTAGAGAAAACTGACGTTGGCTATTTGCCAAAGATTGTTGATTTGAAGCTCAGTGCTGAAGAAAGCAAAGCCAGGTTTAAGGCGATTGGTGATAGTTTGCGCGAAGGTGGCTAGCTTAAATAGAAGTAAGTGAACTTCGCGTCTCCGGTGGGCCGTATCAGGGAGTGGCCCATTTCCTGCTGCTGGGTCTGTGGGCCTCAGGCTCGTATGACAATTCTGGCTTGTCGTGGTAGCATCCAATTCTAATTAGAGGGAACAGGAACGTTGTAATGAGCAATCCAATCGGTTGGGCTGATACAGCCGCAGATGCACCGGAGGTGGTTGAGCTTCGTCGATATCTTGAAGAAAACAATGGTATTAAGGGGTTGGAGCTAGTTGCTCCAGATAATATAAAGCAAGCAGTGCGCTTGTTTAAGCGTGATGGTTTTGTCACGGTTGAAGGTGTGCTGAATGAAGAGCAAATTGATTTTCTAGCTTCGGGCTGCAATGAAGTTATCAGCGAGATTGTTGCATTAGATGATGGTCGTCAGGGCAATAGGGGGTCACATCGATATTCGTTTGGTGGTTCGAGTCTAACGCGTAGTCAATTACATCGACCAGAGTGGCAAATGCTGCTCGATATTCCGGAAGTCCTGACGCTACTCAATGCTATTTTCGGCTCTGAGGATTATATCCTTCGGGCAGGGAGCGGTGATTTTTGTTTGCCAGGCGCCGTTGATTATCAGCCTCTACATTCTGATGTTCAGGATTGGACGGCACGAGATAAAACGCCTTTTAGCGCATTTCATGATCCATCAGGTCAAATTACTATTCGTGATCTACCTGCGCCCTATGTTTGTGTGAACTTTTTGCCGCAGGAAGTCACTCGGTTAAACGGCCCTACGAGGCAAATTCCCGGCACACAAAAGTCCCGGGTACACATCCCTAGGCTCAAAGATGAGCCAGAGTGGATGAGACTAAGTACCGTATGTCCTGTGCCGGCAGGGTCGATAATGATTCGTGATGTTCGAGCCTGGCACGGTGGTACACCGAATGTTTCTGACGCAACGAGATCGATTCCAAACCTGGAGTTTTACGCGCCTTGGTTTCGTGAACCTGTTGTGCCGGGTATTACCTATGAGGATTACAAGAGCCTGTCAGAGAATGCGCAGCGACTGACACGATTCTCTGTAGCGGATTCGAGTGAAACCTTGATTACCGGACCCACCTTACGAGCGCCATAAACTTAAATGGATTTAATCTATGCAATACAGACAATTGGGGCGCTCTGCACTAAAAGTCAGTGAGTTGTGCCTCGGTACAATGAATTTTGGACCTCGTACGCCTGCTGCTGAGTCATTTGAAATATTGAATGCAGCGCTAAATGCCGGTATCAATTTTATTGATACCGCTAATCAATATGGTGGTGATCTTGGAGTGGGCGCTACGGAAAAAATCCTGGGTGAGTGGTTGGCAGAAGATAAATCGCGCCGCGACAAAGTTGTGATAGCAACCAAGGTTCATGAGCCTATGTCAGCGGGTGTTAACGACGGTGGTTTGTCGGCTCGGCATATCCAAATGGCCTGTGACGCAAGTTTAAAGCGTTTAGGTGTAGAGCATATTGATTTATATCAGATGCATCATATTGATCGATCTGCACCGATTGAAGAAATTTGGCAAGCAATGGAGAGGTTGATTAGTCAGGGTAAAATCACCTATGTTGGTTCCAGTAATTTCCCTGGTTGGGCTATAGCCAGAGCTAACGAAAATGCTAAGGCTCGACATCAGTTGGGTTTGGTGTCAGAGCAGAGTTTGTTTAACTTAATTGAGCGACGAGTTGAGCTTGAAGTTATACCTGCGTGTCGTGAGTATGGTCTGGGTTTGATACCTTGGAGCCCACTGGCTGGAGGTTTGTTGGCGGGCGCGCCAGAAAATAATAGCGGCAGGCGAGATTCTGCAGACATGCTAAAGGCTATGGCACAACGATCTCAACAGCTTGGACTGTATGAACAGTTGTGTATCGAGTTAAACGAAACCCCGAGTCGTGTGGCGCTTTCGTGGTTATTGCACCAATCCGGTGTGGTAGCAACCATTGTCGGGCCTGCGAGTGTGACCCAATTGGAGTCAGTGCTACAGGTGCCTGAAATCGTGCTGAATGATGAAGTGTTAAATCGTCTCGATGAGATATTTCCGCCTTGCGGTGAAGCGCCTGAAGCGTATGCCTGGTAAATTTTTTTGAGCATTTGCCCGCGGGTTGTAATAAAGTATTTACGTTTTACAAATTGAAGAAACAAGTCGTTTGATATAGGGGAAATGTTGATGAAGAAGCTTAAGGTTAATGGCGCATCGTACGAGGTCGATGCAGATGAAACCACACCTTTGCTGTGGATAATCAGGGAGCAATTAAGCATGACTGGAACCAAATATGGTTGCGGCATCGCTCAGTGTGGTTCTTGCACTGTGCATATTGATGGAAACCCTGTGCGTTCATGCGTTATGCCATTGGCTGCTGTCAATGAAAAAAGTGAAATCACTACGATCGAAGGTCTTTCGGAAGATGGTTCTCACCCTGTTCAGCAGGCCTGGGCTGAATTAGATGTTCCTCAGTGTGGTTATTGTCAGTCCGGCATGATGATGGCTGCTGCTAGTTTGCTAGAGAAAACGCCCAATGCGACCGATGAAGATATCGATAATCAGATAACCAATATTTGCCGGTGTGGCACGTTCCAGCGAGTTCGCCAAGGCATTCATCTAGCCAAAACCAAAAAAGCCTGAGGGGAGTTGCACGAATGACAGACATGACTGATTTGAAAGCGAACCACACAATTTCTCGACGCGGATTTCTTATTAGCACGACCGCAGCTGGTGTTGGTTTATCGATCGGGTTTTTACCAGGGCTTGCATCGGGTGCGTCTAAACATGCCGGTGTCGATGAGGTAAATGCGTGGGTACAAATTGCAACGGACGACACTGTGACCGTGCGTATTGCCCGTTCCGAGATGGGCCAGGGTACGTTAACTGGGCTTGCACAACTGGTAGCTGAAGAGCTTCAGTGCGATTGGGATAAGGTCACCTGGGAATTCCCAACGCCTGGACAAAACCTAGCGAGACAAAGAGCGTGGGGATCTTTTTCTACCGGTGGTAGTCAAGGGTTACGATCGAGCCAGCAGTATGTAAGAGAAGGTGGTGCTGCCGCGCGCATGATGCTGGTTCAGGCGGCTGCAAATAAATGGGGCGTGCCCGCGGCAGAGTGCAGTGGTAAAGATAGTGTTATTACCCATGCAAAAAGTGGTAAGACAATGACCTATGGCATGGTTGCCGTTGCGGCATCTAAGCTTCCCATTCCCGAAAACGTGAAACTGAAAGATCCTTCGCAATGGAAGATTGCGGGAAAACCGCTGAAGCGTTTGGATACTACCGAAAAGCTGACAGGCAAGTTAATTTACGGCGCCGACATCAAATTGCCAGGCATGCTGCTTGCGAGTATTAAGGATTGCCCGGTAATGGGTGGCAAGCTTGTTAGTTTTGACGACTCTGCCGTTAAGAATATGCCCGGCGTACGTGCTGTGGTTAAAGTTGTCACCGCTGTCGGTGCCAACGGTGTCGCAGTAGTTGGCGATACCTGGTGGCAGGCGAATTCAGCGTTGAATAAGTTGCCGATTAAATGGGACCTGGGCCCCAATAAGAACTTCAATGACAAAGAGCTAACAGAATTGTTAGAAAGCGGACTCGATGCTGATGAAGCATTCGAGGGCAACAAAGAAGGTGATATAGAGGTAGCGTTTGGATCCGCAGACAAAATGGTCGAAGGCATTTACAAGTGCCCGTCACAAAATCATGCGCCGATGGAACCCATGAATGCGACGGCCGTCTGGACAAAAGATAAGTGTGAAGTCTGGTGTCCAACTCAAAATGGAGAAGCGGCGCTGGCTGCAACCTCTGAAGCATCTGGTGTGCCAATTGAACAGTGCGAAGTTTATAAAACAATTCTTGGTGGAGGTTTTGGTCGGCGCGGTGCGCCTGACTATATTCATCAGGCGGTTGAGATTGCAAAAGCTTTTCCTGGGACACCGATCAAGCTGCAGTGGACCAGAGAAGAAGACCAGAAGCACGGTTTCTATCATCCGACAACAATGGCCAAAATGAAGGGAAGCCTGGACGCGGATGGTAATCTCACGGGGCTACATATGCGTATTTCCGGCCAATCAATTCTGGCTGGTCTGATGCCTCATAGGCTTGTTGATGGTATGGACTTCGCTACCTTCCAGGGTGTGGTAAAACGCGGTATGAATCCAGGAATGGATCAGCATCAGATCAGTTATGAATTCCCTAACCTAGTCGTTGACCACGCCATGCGGAATCCACCTATTCGACCCGGGTTTTGGCGTGGCGTGAATGTTAACCAGAATGCTGTTTATTTAGAGTGTTTCCTAGACGAAATGGCGCATGCCGCCGGCCGCGATCCGCTAGAATTTAGATTAGCTCATCTGAAAAACAATCCGCAGAGTACAGCGGTATTGAAAGCGGTTGCTGAAAAATCCGGTTGGGGAAGCAATGATGGTAAGTCTCGAGGCTTAGCATTGCTGTATGCCTTTGGCAGTTATGTCGCGGCATGTGCGGATGTCACTGTTGACAGTGCAGGAAATCTTAGCGTAGATCGTATCGTTGCCGCGACAGATTGTGGTACCGCGGTAAACCCTCAGCAAATTGAGGCGCAGGTTGAAGGATCTTTTGTATATGGTCTATCTGCTGCTTTGTACGGTGAAATAACTTTTGAGAACGGAGAGGTTCAGCAGGATAACTTCCACACCTACCCATCTATGCGTATTAAGGATATGCCTAAGGTTGAAACCATAGTCATGCCTTCAGGCGGTTTTTATGGTGGTGTGGGTGAGCCTACTATTTCTGTTGCAGCGCCAGCAGTATTGAATGCGATATTCGCAGCAACCGGTACCAGAGTCAGAACGCTGCCACTCAAGGATACGAAACTGAGGGCGTGATGATTGGTCTCGTGAGATCAAGTGTGAGGCTGATACGAGTAACGTTGCTTGTATCAGCTCTGCTACTGACAGCCTGTGCCGGAACTGATACTAACAGTTCTTACGAAGATGAACCTAATGGCTCAAGGCTTTTTGCCTTGTCGCAAGCCGCGACCATGGCAGCGGTTTGTTCAGGGTGTCATGGCAATGATGTTACTCATGATGGTATTGCCAGTTTGAATGGGTATTCAGCCTTGCGAATTTCGATCCTGTTTCGGAAATATAAAAACGAACCTGAGAGTTCAACGGCGATGCACCGTATGGCACGGGGTTACACTGACGAGCAAATCAAGCAGATAGCGCGTTATCTGGCGACGGAATCAAGATGATATGAGCAGGTCTATTTCTCGTCGTGAGTTACTAAAAAATCTATCGGCGCTTGGTCTGGCTGGATTGTTGTCACCCACCGTTTTAGCCAGCAGTCAAAGTGCAAAGTTGGTTGTTGTGGGCGGCGGTTTCGGCGGCGCAACAGTTGCACGGTTTGCTAAACGTCTACTACCTACGCTTCAAGTGTCGCTCGTCGAGCCCGCCAAAATATATGTAGCCTGTCCATTCAGCAATTTGGTTATTGGCGGCTTGCGAAGCCTTAACGCTCAAATGTTCTCTTATGGTGCATTAACCGCTGAGGGGATAAACGTACTGCCAGAGATGGCAATTGATGTCGACCCAGTCGCGCGCCAAGTAAAACTGTCGAATAAGGCAGTGCTCGACTATGACAAATTAGTCTTGTCTCCGGGGATCGATTTTCGCTGGGGTGCACTGGAAGGCTACAAAGCCGATGCCGTTAACACGATGCCCCATGCCTGGAAAGCTGGCGCTCAAACCGAAATTCTTAAGGCACAATTACAGTCGATGCCGGACGGTGGCGTCGTTGCAATATCGGTTACTGCTGCGCCATTTCGTTGTCCTCCGGGCCCTTATGAACGTGCAAGCATTATCGGCAATTATCTCAAGCAACATAAACCTAAGTCGAAACTCCTTGTGCTCGATAGTAATGAGAAATTTTCGAAGCAGCCACTGTTTTTATCAGCATGGGAAAAACATTACGGCAATTTGATTGAGTGGCGAAACCCTTCAAATGACGGGCGAGTGAACCGAGTTGACGTAAAAACAATGACCCTGCATACCGACTTTGATTCGCTGAAAGCCGATGTGGTGAATATTGTGCCGCCACAACAAGCAGGATTGATTGCTCAGCGCGCCGGAGTAGCCAATGAATCTGGTTGGTGTCCGATCAATGCGGAAAATTTTGAGTCGCCGCTGCAAGTGGGAATTCACGTGATTGGAGATGCCACAATAGCCGCGCCAATGCCGAAATCAGCTTTTGCTGCTAACGCCCAGGCAAAGGTCTGTGCGATTCAGATAGTCAGGATGCTCAGCGAACTCGAAGTCGAACCCACCACGCTAGCCAATACTTGTTATTCTTTTGTAACAGAAAACAAGGCCATTTCTGTTTCCGGTGTTTACCATAATCAGGGTGGTGTACTCGCAAGTGTTCCCGGCGCCGGTGGCATTAGCCCCCGTCAAGCGCCAGATGATTTGTTGATGCGAGAAGCAGTTCAGGCGAGAGATTGGTTTGAGACAATTACAACAGAGACTTTCCTTTGATTGGTCGGACGATTATTGGATTTGGATGCGTGACATTGATGTCTTGCGTCCCTGTCAGAACAATTGAAACTGACGACGCTTATTTAGCGAAGTCTATTGTAGAAAACTCTATTGTAAAAAATTACCTTGTCGAAGGTGATGAGATAAGGCTGCCTTTGACCGATGTGGAAAGTAGCGTTGAAGAGGGTGCGAAAGTTTTTGTGAGCAGAGAGAGTGGTCACTGCGTCTTGTGTCACAAGATAGCGGACATTGGCGCGTCGTTTCAGGGGAATCTTGGACCCGATTTATCTACAGTAGGCGCTCGACTTACGCGAGCACAGCTGCGTTATCGAATTGTTGATGCATCACGATTGAATCCACACACTATTATGCCGCCTTACTATCGAACGTTAGGTTTGAGTCAGGTAGCAACAGAAGTTGTTGGTGAAACCGTGCTCAATGAAATCCAGATTGAGCAGCTTGTTAAATTTTTAGCTTCAAAGGGAGGTAGTCCAGAGTGAGCCGAATCGAATCTGTTAGTTTGAGTCGCAGAGCGTTGGTGAAGGCAAGTGCTGTTGGCGCTGTGACTTTATTCTCACCTCAGTTGGCGCTGGCTTCTCCGGCAGCTGTTGAAAAGTCGATCGCCTCTTTTTTTGATGGCCGAATAGCCAAGCAAGGCAAGGTCACGGTTAAGATTCCGCCCATTACAGAGAATGGCACCTCAGTGGCATTTATGGTCAGCGTTGATAGTCCAATGACGTTGGAAGATCACGTCGTTCGCATCGCAGTGTTTGCAGAAGAAAACCCCGTGCCTGATATTGCGAGATTTGAACTTGGGCCGAGGGCGGGTATCGCGAAAGTTGAATCGAGAATTCGAATGAACGGCTCGCAAAATATTCGGGCTATCGCAGAGATGAATGATGGCAGTTTATGGTCCGGCCATGCGTTCAGTATAGTGACCCTTGCTGCTTGTTTAATGTGATTTTAATATTATGTTGATGATTCGAATTAAAGCCCCAGCGAAAGCAGTTAAAGGTGAAGTCATCGAGCTTAAAGCGATGATCCAGCACAAAATGGAAACAGGTTATCGGCGAGACCGATACGGTCGCCAGATTCCAAAAGATATTCTCAGACGATTCGAGTGCACCTATAACGATGAGGTTGTGTTCCGAGCGGAATTTTTTCCGGCAGTTGCCGCGAACCCAATCCTGGTATTCCATACAGTCGCAAAGGAATCTGGCTCTTTGGTGTTTAAGTGGATTGATGAAGCGGGTGTTGAAGTTTTTGATAAGGTTGAATTGGAGGTTGTGTAACAGTGTTGCGCAATTACCATTGTATTCTGATCATACTTGTAAATTTCGCTTTGGTATCTGCCGCAGTCGCTGAAGAAGTACGTGATTTTAGATATAAATCGGACTTGCCTACAGATCAGATAAGAACTGGTTTTGACTTTCTTACCCCCGAAACGCAAGCGTTACAAGAGGATGACTTTGCAAACCCAGGTTTTCTCTGGGTAGACCGAGGCGAGATTTTGTTCGGTGAGGAAACAGGTCAGCAAAGCTGCCTGTCCTGTCATGACGGCAACAGTAAAAGTAGTCTTGTCGGAGCCGCAACACATTTCCCCCAATTGGTCGCGGGTAAACTCATTAATCTTGAAGGTCAGATTAATCACTGCAGGGTTGAGTACCAGCAACGACCCCAACTGGTGTATGAGTCTGAAAAACTACTATCCCTCACGGCTTATGTCGCGTCACTTTCTCGCGGCATGCCCCTTGAAGCTTCAATCACGACGGCTACCCAGCCGTATTTCGATAGAGGCCGCGCCTACTTCTTTCAGCGGCGAGGTCAACTGAACCTTGCTTGCACCCAATGTCACGATGATAACTGGGGTAAATTATTACGCGGAGACAAGATTAGTCAGGGGCACCCTAACGCTTACCCCGGTTATAGGCTGGAGTGGCAGACGTTTGGGTCGTTGCAACGTAGAATTCAGGATTGCGATGTTGGGATCAAGGCCGAGCCATTTGACCCAGGGTCAGACATCTATGTCGAACTAGAGCTCTATCTTGCCTGGCGGGCTAAAAGTCTGGTATTGGAATCGCCAGGAATTCGTCGATAAGAACGATTCTTCTCTGGTCAATCTGCTTAAACACTCAGCATTGATACCGTGATGGACCAATACATGGCCGTGTCCATAATACCCGGAAATGTGTTAAGTATTGGTTCCAACTCGGCCACAGCAACTTTGTCTAAGCTCGCGCCTACCTGAGTTGTAGAAGAGGTTGTGATGCGCTTTTCTAATCGAAAGTATTTGCGCATCACATGCTTAGCGATTACATCTCTGCAATTTCTTGATCGGTCCAGCCAACCATTTTCATCTGTGATGCACTCAGTTTTGGTACTGGTGGCAGTGTGTATTTTGCCTTGGCTTCTGGTGCAGACACCTCTGGAAAATTATCTGCATTAACCCACACATCGCTCCAGTTTGTGGTGGAGGTTCGCTTTGCGATGGCAGCTTTTCGGCGCGAGATAACATCGTCGTTTGATTTTTCACGTGGCATCATGCAAATAAGGCTGATGGCACGGATTAATGTATTGGGATCTGGATCTGCCGTTGCCATATCAGTCGGTGGGCTACTGCAATGAATTGTTCGCGAATCCCAAAGAAGCAGATCACCTGCCTCCATGTGACAAGTTATTGGATTGGAATCTGCCAACTGTGGATCATTGTTGGGAAACCGGAAATGGTCGACTTGTGCCGGAATTCTTGCGAGTCTATCAGTGTAAAGTTCTGGGATCTTTTTGTGCATGAGGTGACTACCGGGAATCACAACATTGCCACCCGTATCTGCAGTCATGGGCAGTAAGTTAACCAGTCCCTGTACGCACTGTTTACCGGGTCTGCCTATGGGGTGCTGATCGATATGTAACCAAGAACCACCGAGTCCTGTTTTCCAATTGGGGTTATGGGTCCAGGGTCGCCACAGGCTTACTCCGTCAAAACTTACCAGTAGTTCATCTGTGTCCCAGACGGCTGCGAAAGATTTTTTAACATTGGGTACATCACGTACGTACCACTGAGCCTCGCATTGGCCGATACCATGGCCCGGCAGAATGCCGCCGTGTACTGCTGTGGGCCAACGATCATTGTCCCAGGTGTTTACGTCGTTTCGATCTATCCCAGTCTCGAGACCTTCAAGGTAATCCCATAGTTTGCTGACGGCATTACTTGCTTCGTCAGTCGATAATGCATTTGCAATGACTACATAGCCGTGTTCGTTGAGGTAATCGATACTCTCAGGCGACCCGGGTTGAAAGCGGGTTACATGTTCATACTTAATGGGGAGGTCGGAATTTTCTGGCATTTCTGTTGCTCAATTGTGGAAACTTGATCGTGAGTATAAAGATAAATCTCCATCAGATGCCATCTGATCTGCAAGATAGGAATAAATATGCACCATCCACAATTACTTGTGGTTGCTTGCGCTCGAATACTTACAAGGCATAATTAGGCCAAATCAGGTAAGTAGGTGTCTTCAATTGTCTTTCGAACTGCTTCTGGAATGTGGATTGATTTGCGTTCGTCCAGGTCCAGCGCAATACCGACAACGTCATTTATGCCGACTAAAACGCCTGTATTTTTTACAAATGCCCAACGGCGTGATTGCCGCCAACGTTCGCCGTAAGCGATATCGGCCCCAATTGACAATAGTTGGTCTCCGGCGCGAGGCCTACCTAATACGACTGCGCGTGTTTCTATCATTGCCCAGCTAAACCGGTGGCCGTTATCAGTCTTCATGATCGGTGGTCCAAATGTCTGACCTTGCTGCAGTGACTGCGCTCGATGCATGATGAACATCAGGTCAATGTCCTCCTGCAGATAGCCATTTGCATCACAATCACCCGCTTCAATACCAAAGGAGCGACTGCCACTCATCATGCCCGGTGCCGGCTCTGAAGTGATCCTAGCTTGTAATTCCCTTAATGCTATATCGACCTTTGGGAGATTAAGAGTGAGGGATCGAGGTGAGCCATAGTCTGGCAAATCAACTTTATATTGCTCAAATTCTGTAACGCCTGCCAATGAAAATGGAACTGTTGTTTGGCTAGCAGGTTGAATAAGTTTACTGACGGTGATGAATGTCGCAGCAACCTGATCCTTGTCAGGATTTCTGATTTCATAATAACAACGAATTTTTTCAGGGCTGATTTCTAGTAGACCACCATGGACTTGTAACTGACTACCGGCGAACTGTTCCCGATGAAATCGACTGTACGTATCGGCGCGTCGCAAGACTGCTTTCTGATCTGCAGGTATCTTGATACCGAGTTGTTGCAGCAGCACAGCATTTGCTCGGTCAACTCTGGCAATATAGAAACGTACATTCATATGGCCGAGCGAATCTATCTCGCTCTCCAATACGGAAGCTTCATCTAGTACTTGCATTCTGGGTCCTTGCGAATTCGGAGGGTCTATTCTGTGGGGATGGTCTAGGAGGCAATAATACCGTGCTCGAAACCAACTGTCCTGTGACGTTCTTTTGGTTATAGCGTAGTATTCTTTACCTAAACAATAGGGTGAGTCTTTAATGCGAGATAAGTATGCAAGATAACAATATCTCTAGCGAGAGAGTCTTTTATGGCGTAGATATTATTCCTGAGAGTATCCGTTCGAGGATGATAGAAGAGGTTAATGGCCTCTCAATACACATTCTGGAAGCAGGCTATGAAGATGGCTTGAGCAAGCCATGTATTGTATTGCTACACGGTTTCCCTGAATTAGCTTTCAGTTATCGAGCTCAGCTAAAAGCCCTGGCTGATGCCGGCTACTACGTGATTGCGCCAGATCAGCGGGGATATGGGTATACCACTGGATGGGATAATACTTATACAAATAATATCGCGCCTTTTGGTATGTTTAACCTCGCGCAGGATATTGTTACGTTAGTGGTTAGACTGGGCGTAAAGTCGGTTCACGGCATCGTTGGGCACGATTTTGGTTCTCCCGTTGCGGCTTGGTGCGCTTTAATTCGACCAGATCTATTCAAATCATTGGTGCTGATGAGTGCGCCTTTCGGAGGGCCACCGTCACTTTCGTCATCAAAAACCGAGAACCCAAGAGGGCGACCTTTGTCGATGGATGGCTCTTTGGCGTCTCTTTCATCTGCAAGGATTCATTATCAAACCTACTATTCAACAGAGGCTGCCAACAAGGAGATGTTAACGGCTGAACAAGGGCTGATTGAGTTCTTATGTGGTTACTATTTTCTTAAAAGCGGTGTATTCAGTGGCAATAAGCCATTCCCGCTTAGCGGTTGGTCCGCGGAGCAGTTGGCAAAGTTACCGAGGTACTACGTGATGGACCTAGGCAAGACTATGCCCGAGACTGTTGCAAACATGATGTTGGAAGCTATGCCGACCGGTATGCCCAGATGGTTGTCAGAAGATGTGGTCTCCGTATATGCCGAGACCTACCAGCGAACAGGTTTTCAAGGCGGCCTAAATTGGTATCGTTGTTCTATCAGTACAGAGTTCAACCAGGAGTTGAGGATATTCGCAGGGCGTAAAATAGAAGTACCCGCTATCTTTATCGCAGGGCAAGCAGATTGGGGTATTCATCAATCTCCAGGACAGTTGAAAAAGATGCTGGAAAAGGCTTGCACTGACATGACGATATTGCCTTTTATAGACAACGCGGGGCATTGGGTGCAACAAGAGCAACCCGAGGTTGTTAATGGTCTATTGGTCAACTTCTTTCACCGTCAGGCGTGATAATCCGCTTTGATAAATAAGCGCCTTCGCCCCCAGTTGCAGCGAAACGCGCCGAAGAGTAGTCTCTTAGTCACTGATTAAATGACTTTGATGTGAGGTTGTGATTATGGCTGAACCAGTAAAATATATTGATAGAACCAGAGATTACTATTTATCGCAGGGCTATGCGAAACCTTATGAGTGGGCGCACTTCAAAGACATCCCTTTTGCTAAGCTAACTAAACCTTTGTCTGAATGCCGTGCAGCGCTGGTTTCAACCAGTGATGTTGCGGTCAGGAAACTTGAGGGTGCAGGTCGAGACAAGAGCAAAGAGAACTTAGTCGGTAGCGCTTATGTAGTTCCGTCAGATACGCCCGCTAATTTACTATTTAGTCGACAAGAACATTATGACCAGCACGCGACTCACCTTGATGATGTGAATTCCTATTTTCCGATTACCAGATTACAAGAGAAGGTCGGCCAGGGACGATTGAAAAGCCTCGCGCCACGTTGTCACGGGGTTTACACGGCTTACAGTAAGAAACGCACGTTAGAAGTTGACGCCCCTGAGGTACTCCAAAGGTGTCGTGAGGATGAGGTTGATATCGCGGTACTCACGCCTGTGTGACCTGTTTGCCACCAGACCGTGAGTCTGGTCGCGCGTCACCTTGAAGCAAATGGTATACCCACAGTTGTCATCGCGACCGCTCGGGATATCGTTGAAAATATTGGCGTACCAAGATTACTGTTCGTTGATTTTCCGCTCGGTAACCCTTGCGGCGTTCCATTCGATGTCGAGATGCAATCCGATATTCTCGAAGCCGCGCTTGGTTTGTTTGAGACAGTTGTTGAACCAGGGAAAACCGCTGTTGCCCCCTATGCCTGGCCGCAAGGAGAAGCCTGGAAAGAGACGATTTTCACATCGGAACAACCGTTTCTCGAAGGTGAAGCTTACGACAACTGGGTGGCAGCAAAACAACGTTACCGAAATCAGAAAAAAGAAGAGAGCTAATGTCGCAGACAGAAATCATTGTATATTCCACGCCCCTCTGCGCACCCTGTGAGGTACTAAAACGTATTCTGGCAACAGAAGGCCTGGCGTTCGAAGTCAAAGATTTGATGGTTGATGAAGCGGCAGCAGAATTGATGGATCAGCATGGAATACGTTCTGTTCCTGTATTAGGCATCGGTGAAGCACTTTATTATGGCGATGAACTAAGACCCGAGCGGCTTGTTGAGCTGCTCGACTTTGATTGATGGCTAATGTATTTAGCTCATTCAGCTCAGATTTAACGCCGCTTTAGCCAAGTGGCTGATTTCTTTGAATTTTCCATCAGCCAGCAAATCAGAAGGAATGAACTAGCTGCCGCCAATTCAATTGACGCATGCGAGTGCTAGATAGTCAGATGCTAGTGCAGCATTGATGCCGCCGGTTGGACAGAATCGTGTCTCAGGCAGCGGCGCTGAAAGTGCTTTGGTGCTACCGAGGCGCTCTGCCGGGAAGAACTTTTGCAGTCGGTAGCCGTGCTCATACAGTGACAGCATTTTGCTCGCCGTCGCGGCTCCACGTACAAATGGCATACCGTTTGCTGCTGCCGTCTCAATGAGTGCTGTTGTTGCCCCCGGGCTCACCGCAAATTGCGCACCGCGCTTTGCGATTTCTTCAAATTGTCCCGTCTGTCGAATGCTACCTGCACCGACCAGTATCTCCGGGACTTCTTTTGCGATGATCTCGATGGCAGCTAAAGCATCGGGTGTTCGAAGTGTTACCTCAATGGCAGTGACACCGGCATCCCGCAGACACTTAGCAAGGCCACCCGCGGTTGCTTTATCTTCTATCACGACAACTGGCACGATGCTTATGTGCTCGATTAACTTAGTCGCACCCATTGAGCTCATCCTTCTATTGTTGTTTGTCTGAAAAATACTGGCGCCATTTTCCGCCCGACCAACTTCTTTGCGTAACGCTGAAAATAACTCTCGTCCCATACCTGTTTCGTTTGGGGCATTGTCATGCTCCATCGCCGTTCGTGCGGCCAAATTAACGATGATTTCTAATGTAGAGGCCTTGGCATTAATTGAAATAGTATCGCTGTCCTGAATATGCCCAATAAAACCATTATCTGCAGCTTCGGCGGTTACCTGTATTGCAGCTGGAAATTTGCCTGAGGCGCTAAACATTCTGCCGTCGGTCACAAGCGCCACCTTAAACCTCTGTTTTGAAGCAAGCCGAGATACGGTGTCAACTTATGCAACACAGGCATCCCGTTAGCTTTGGGGCCTTGAAAGGGAACAACCGCAACCATGTCGGATTCAAGTTCACCTGCATCGAATGCGCCTTCGACCAGACGCATGCCACCTTCCTTTTGAAATGGGTCGATGACTTCACGCTAGATCTTGCGGTCGCTTGAAGCCAGGTCTGATTTTCCCCAGAGAATATTCTGTTCATCCAGTGCCGGTATCTGATTAAATTTCGACATACCGGCACCGAGCATGGTTTTCACACCTTTAGTACTAATTTAATTAGTGCTAAGTTGGCGCCCATATTATCCTGACAGGTGTTTGTTCCTGCGACAGTAGATGAGAGATCGGGTATCCCGCTGGTGCCTCTACTATGCTTCTTTTTGTTTTCCCGAAGATGAGCAAAATGATCAAATCACAGTCACATATTGTATTAAACGTTGCGCTGGTGCGGTTGTAAGGGCTTGAAGGTGTTGTGATATTGATGATTTCTGCTTTAGAAGTCAGTCCTTCTTCAAGCTCCGGTGAGCCTGGAAATAGTGAGGCAAAGTGCCCATCTTCCCCCATGCCCACCAGCATGCAGGCAAAGGGCTGCAATATTTTTATGTTGTTTGTCGACAATGAGACAAAATTTGCACGGTTAGCATTTTGGACCAACAGGTGTTCGCGAAGCATTTTTTCATTGCTGTCCGAATGATCTTGCGGCACACCTCTCTCGTCCGTCAATGTGATGTCAACGCGAGACCATGGCACATCGGCTTTCGATAGCGCGTTGAAACACTTCAAAGGTGTTCTGCCCCCACTGACCATCAATGATGCACGTTTATGTGTGTTAAGTTTTGTCACTAGTGCATCTTTGATTATTTTAGCCGTAGCGAGTGAAGCAGACTTTTTATCTTTAAAAATATCCACCTGCTAACTACCGGTTTGCCAACTGCGACCATCACGGTCAAGCATGGTGGCAGATGATGGGGGTCCCCACGAGCCAGCGACATAGTTCTCAAGCGGTTGTCTTGACTCCTGCCAACCGGCAATGATGCCATCTATCCATTGCCAGGCAGTCTCGATTTCGTCGCGACGCATGAATAACGCAGGGTTACCTCTTATGACCTCGATGATTAACCGCTCATATGAGTCTGGGTAGTGAACGCCAAAGGTTTCTTCAAAGCTGAGGTCGAGCGACACGGGCTTGAGATTGAATGCATCTGGTCCGGGTTCCTTCGCCATGATGGTTAGCTTTACGCCTTCATTTGGTTGCAACATGATTGATAGCCGATTGGGTACCGTGTCGTAATTTGCGTCGTTAAAAATAGCGTGGGGCACCGGCTTAAACTGAATCACTATTTCTGAATGTTTAACAGAAAGACGTTTTCCTGTTCGCAGGTAGAATGGGACACCTGACCAACGCCAGTTATCGATTTCGACTTTGAGTGCGACGAAAGTTTCCGTTATTGACTCTGCGTTGATTTGCTCTGCATAGCCGGGGACTGCCTTGCCATCGATTGCGCCAGCAGAATACCGTGCACGTACGCTATTCGATTTAACTTCCGCTGCTTTCATGGGTCTTAGTGCTCGAAGCACCTTTAGCTTTTCATCCCGAACCGCATCGTGATCAAGGCTGCTGGGTGCTTCCATTGCCACAAGGCAAACAAGTTGCAGCAAGTGATTTTGTACCATGTCGCGTAGCGCGCCGATTTCATTGTAGAACTCAACTCGATTATCAACGCCAAGATCTTCGGCGACAGTTATCTGGATGTGGTCAACAACCTCCCTGCGCCATAATGGTTCAAACAAAGAATTGCCAAATCGCAGTGCGAGTATATTCTGCACCGTCTCTTTACCCAGATAATGATCTATTCTAAATATTTGATTCTCTGGAAAACATTCGCCAACTTCATCGTTGATGGCTTTTGCCGCCGCATGGTTGTCACCCACGGGTTTCTCCAACACGATGCGCATATTCTCGGTCATGAGCGTATTGGCTTTAAAGCCCTGCGCGACAGGACCAAACAGCGCTGGAGGTGTTGCCAGGTAAATAGCGCGAATTTTGTCTTCTCGACCAGCAAGTAACTTTGAGAGGGGTGACCAAGATGAAAGGTCCAAAACGTCGAAGTGCAGGTAATACAGCCTGCTTGCAAACCTTTCAAACTGAATTTTATCGACTGAGCCGAGGTTTGATACCAGCGCTTGGTGAACGCTCTCGATGTATTGACCCCGAGTCATTTCTGCTCGACTTACCGCGATTATCCGACTGTCGGAGGTGATCTGCTCATCACCATCCCGATGGTAGAGGGCGGGTAATAGTTTACGTAATGCGAGATCGCCACTGCCACCGACAATAATCAGATCAAAAGCGTCTACAGGTACCAGCTTAGCCACGTGGCGTTCCTCCAAAAATGTAATTAGACTACATAAACGGCGGAATAGCAGCTCGATTCCGAGACTATCGGTCAACCTTTTGGCTATCGTTAATCGGTCAAATATTGTGCTGGAACCGATGTCTCAACTGGATACATTGATATAAAAATTTAGCAATCGCGGTATGCTGGACGTTGGCATAGAAAAATATAAAGACGGGAGTAAGTGTGAACAATCTGGTTGATCAATTAGCAGCAATCGTGGGTGAAAAAGCAGTACTGGCAGGTGATGTATTGCGTGAACGTTCGGTTTCTTATTGGAACGCTTCTCCGACTCAAGCTTTGGCGCTGGTGAAACCGGCTTCAACTGAAGAGGTCAGTCAAATTTTAGCCCACTGTCATGGGCTAAACCAAAGTGTTGTGGTTCAGGGTGGACTAACAGGTGTCGTCGCGGGTGCCGAGTCGACGAAAGATGATGTGATCATCTCACTTGAACGTATGAGTCAAATTGAAAATGTGGACGAGGAAGAAAGTGTTGCTACCGTTCAGGCGGGAGTTGTTCTGCAGAAGCTGCAGGAAACGTTAGCTGAGAAGCTATTGCTGTTTCCATTGGACCTGGGTGCCCGAGGCAGTTGTACAATCGGAGGCAACATTGCGACCAATGCTGGCGGTATAAACGTCCTTAGATACGGTATGGTTCGAAACTTGGTGCTTGGTCTTGAAGTTGTCTTAATGGATGGCACGGTCATGTCATCAATGTACCCGATGCTCAAAAACAATACAGGTTACGACCTAAAACAATTATTTATCGGCAGCGAAGGGACGTTAGGTGTGATCACGAAGATCATGGTACGGCTATACCCTAAACCTACTAGCCGCCAGACTGCGATGATTGCAGTAAGTTCTTTTGAGAACGTGATGAGTTTGCTGAACCAGTTTCGTGAAGGATTGGCCGGTACGCTTAGTGCTTTTGAGGTCATGTGGCAGAATTATTACCGCGGTGTGACGGGAGAAAATGATCACAGACCCCCGATGAGCAGAGATTACCCTTTCTATATCCTAATCGAAGCAGAAGGTTTCGACGCCGAGACTGACCAGCTGCGATTTAATCGCATGCTGGAAACAGCCTACGAAAAAGGACAAATACTTGATGCTATAGTGCCAAATTCAGATCGTGAAAGAAGTGAGCTTTGGATTGTTCGTGAGGAGTTTGATCCGCTGTTGCCCGCCTATCTTTATGATGTTAGCTTGCCGTTAAAACATATGGTTGATTACACCGAGGAAATTGATCAGCGACTGAAAATTGAAGTGCCGGGTGTTGAGAGTGTTGTGTTTGGTCACATTGCTGACGGAAATCTACATATATTTGTCCTGCCTTCTAGCGGAGAAGCCTATCTCGAAGCCGAGGAACACGAACAGGCAAATAGGATTATCTACAGTTGTCTACAAAGTTTTGGTGGCTCAGTATCCGCGGAACATGGTATTGGGTTGGAAAAAATGGCCTGGCTAAACATCAACCGTAGTGAGGCCGAGATGAATTTGATGCGCGCAATAAAGTCGGCCGTTGATCCAAAACAGCTGCTAAATCCTGGTAAAGTTTTTTTGGTATAAACGCTTAGATTATTGTAGGAAATATTATGGCTAATCCGGCGACCAGTAATGCCTTCCTCGCAGGTTCAGATTTCGAGACTCGCCTTGTAGAGTGGCGCCACCTTCTCCACAGTTCACCCGAATTTGGTTTTGATGAGGTCATTACATCAAATTTTGTTGCAGCTAAACTTGAAAGTTTTGGTGTTGAGGTGATTCGTGGCATGGGCAACACAGGGGTTGTTGGCATTTTACGTAAAGGTAACAGCGAAAAGAGCATCGGCCTCCGCGCTGACATGGACGCTTTAAAAATTCATGAAAAGAATGTGTTTTCGTATCGTTCTAAAAATGACGGTCTTATGCATGCCTGTGGCCATGATGGTCACACTACCATGCTGTTGGGGGCGGCAGAGTATTTGTCTTTAAGCTGCGACTTCTCAGGTCTCGTGTACTTTATTTTTCAGCCTGCAGAGGAACATGGCAAAGGTGCCCGTGCGATGATCGATGACGGGCTGTTTGATCGATTCAATATTGATTCCGTGTATGGACTGCATAACCTTCCGGGATTGTCAGCGGGCGAGTTTGCTATCCGTCCTGGACCCATAATGGCGAGTGAAAGCAGTTTTCATATCCAAGTGATTGGCAAGGGCGGTCATGCGGCATTGCCCTATATGACGGTAGATGCAATGTTAGTCGCGGCCCAAATAGTCGTTGCTCTACAATCGATTGTGTCCAGAAACCTTAATGTACTTAGTGAACCTGCGGTCATTTCTGTGACAGAGTTTGTCACCGACGGTACGGTCAATGTTTTGCCATCGCACATATCGCTCAAGGGTGATTGTCGTTGTTTTACAGATGAGTTAATCGAAAAGCTCGCCTCAACAATGGAACGCATTGTCGCAGGAATTTGTGACACCGCTGGAGCAAGTTACGAATTTCATTTTGAAACAGTGTTTCCGGCGACAATCAATCACGAGTTGGAAACTGATATTGCGATACGAGCTGCTGAGGAGGTGTTTGGTCGCGACCAAGTAAATGGTCACTGCGACCGTTATACGATATCTGAAGACTTCGCAAATATGCTAACGGTTCGACCCGGCAGTTATGGTTTGATTGGTAATGGCGGTGAATCGGGTAGCGGATGCGCACTTCACAATCCAAGTTATGACTTTAACGACCAGATTCTACTCAAGGGTGTTCAATATTGGGTGAAGTTGGTAGAGAACCAATTGTCAGCCTAGTTGCCTATTTAGTCACCAACTGTTTGTTAGTGAGATGTCTGCAATTTAAAAGATTGCTCGATAACAACTCGCGCCATCGATTTCGCAAGCTTTGCTGCCTCTTGATTATTGCTAACGTGTGCTTCAACTATTGCGCCCTCTAACAACAGATTTAGCTGGCTAGCTAGTTGCATTGGATTTGTTGTACCCGCTTTTTCAGCGAGCTCTCGAATATATTCACGCATCAGACGTTTGTGTTCTGCGCTAAACAGATGAATCGGATCGTTTCTATCGGAGAACTCTGCCGATGCGTTGATGAACATACAGCCGTAAAAGTCTTTTTCCTCTGTCCAGGCAGCAAGCACATCAAACAGGCAGAGTAATCTTTCTTTGGGTGTCTTGCCCAGCCTTTCTGTTTCACGCATGAACTTGTTTCTGAATGCCTCATCTCGCAGGCGCAGTGTTGCGAGTATCAGTTCGTCCTTTGACCGGAAGTGGTTGTATAACGTTTTCTTCGAAACCCCGGCATCCTTGCAGATCTTATCAATCCCTGTGGCATTAAAACCGTCGCGATAAAACAGCCTTAAGGCTTCTGCAACAATTTGTTCTCTTTTAGATATGGCGGGCATAGGTTGGTGTTCTAGGTGGTTATTGTATACCGATTAGTATACCTGAATTGGGTAACTATTGACATCTAGCTTTAAGCGAATGTAACAAAGCCCTTTGTTTATAGTCAATTAGGCCTCCTCGAGAGCCTATCCACGCGAGGGCGAAAATTAATGGTTGACAATGGAAACCGATCGGTTTACCTTTGCTTTCAAGATAAACAGATCGGTTTACTTTGCTTCACTTCCGGTTTGACTAACTAACCCGACATGCTTAACGAATTTGATACGGAGTCAGAAGATGAACGAAATCCTCAAACCGCCATTCACGCTGGAATCGGCACGACAGAAAGTTCAGCTTGCTGAAGACCTCTGGAACACGCGAAGTCCTGCAAAAGTTGCTCTTGCTTACACCAGTGATTCGAGCTGGCGCAACCGAGCGGAGTTTGTAAAAGGCCGATCCGACATTACAGCGCTTCTAACGCGGAAGTGGAATCGCGAGCTTAACTATCGCTTGAAGAAGCAGCTTTTTCTGTTTGGAGGGAGCCGAATTGCGGTGAATTTTGTTTATGAGTATCACGATGATGGTGGCCAATGGTTTCGTGCCCATGGCATTGAACATTGGGAGTTTGAATTGAGCGGTCAGATGAATTCACGTGCCACCAGCATTAATGAACAGATGATTGTTGAAGGTCAGCGATCGCTTAGATAAACCAGGTTTATTAGAAACAACCCGAGGAATAATCCTCACGCTAAAACGCTCGAACTCAGATGTTCGAACTTAAACTAAAGAAGGAATATAAAATGTCTACTATTACGCTCTACCGTCACGCGCTTTCTGGTCATGCTCACCGCGTTGAAACTTTTCTGTCGATCCTGAATCTGCCGGCTAATATCATCGATGTTGATCTTGCAAACGGTGCGCATAAATTGCCCGAGTTTCTACAGAAGAATCGATTTGGGCAGGTACCCGTTCTCGAAGATGGAGACATTACTTTGGCAGACTCCAATGCAATTCTTGTGTATCTCGCAGCTAAGTACGACGAAAAAAACACCTGGTTACCCAAAGCTCCAGCGGTGGCTGCTGAAGTACAACGCTTTCTATCTGTTGCAGCCGGAAAGGTAGCGTTCGGTCCCGCAGTAGCGCGTTTGGTCAATGTGTTTGGTGCACAGTTAGATCATGATAGCGCGATCGCGATCGCTCACGGAATAATTGCTGAGTTGGATGCGCACCTTGAAGGGCGCCAATGGCTGGTGACTGATCATGCAACGATTGCTGATCTGGCTAACTATGCTTATATCGCACATGCACCAGAGGGTGACGTTTCTTTGGCTGACTATGCGAATGTTAGGGCATGGTTAACGCGCATAGAACAGCTCCCCGGTTTCGTGCCAATGCAGGCGACTGCCGTTGGTCTTGCAACTAAAGCAGCATAGTTATGTTTGGTGACCTTGTTGTTTAGGCGAACTGTGTAGGAAAACAGTTAAAAAGCTAGGTCACCTTTATTTATTTTCTTGAATTTCATGGAGTCAGTTATGTCCGAAACAAAGGAATTGAAAGCATCCCCATTTCACAAAGGTGAGATAGCTGTTCAAAATCGAATGGGTGTGAGAGATAGAATGGAAAAATTTGGTCGTCAAGTTATTCGCGATCATATGCCTGAGCAGCATCGTGATTTTTTTCAGCAGCTGCCATTTGTATTTGTTGGTCACTCGGATACGTCAGGCTGGCCATGGGCTTCAATCCTGTTTGGTGACGCTAATTTAATTCATAGTCCCGATCCTAAAACCTTGGACATTGAAGCGATGCCCGTGGTCGGTGACCCGCTATCCAAATCCCTTCAGCAAGGTGTGCAACTTGGGCTGCTTGGCCTTGATTTACCTACGCGTCGGCGCAATCGATTAAGTGCACATGTTCTAAGTTGTAAATCTCTAAGTCCTGAAACAACAAAGCTCCGTCTTCGTGTCGACCAATCATTCGGGAATTGCCCTCAATATATTCAGACGCGGGATATGCAGAAGGTTGATCCCATCTCATCTGAGACGCCTACGGTTCAGGAATTATCAGAATTCGATGACGAAGCGATGGAGCTGATCCGAAACAGTGATACATTTCTTGTTGCCAGTTCCGTCGCAGGTGGAAGCGGTGAAGCAAGTGAAGGCGCCGACGTCTCTCATCGCGGTGGCAGACCGGGTTTTATTCGCGTGGATAATACTAAAACGCTAACGATTCCTGATTTTATCGGCAACAACCACTTTAACACGTTTGGTAATTTCGTAGAAAACCCGCGTGCAGGATTACTCTTCATTGATTTTGAGAGGGGACACATACTCACCGTGACTGGTACGGTTGAGATGATTTGGGATTCCCCTGAGATTGAACATTTTGAGGGTGCCCAGCGCCTCTGGAAATTCCATTTGGACCATGGTCGCTGGCTAAAGCACGGCTTACCCTTTCGGTTGAAATTTGGAGATTTCTCTCAAAATACTTTATTGACTGGCACATGGAGCGAAGCTGAATTAAGAATGGATGCAAGCCAGCAGCTAGATGCATGGTCTGATTATGTTGTTCGACAGGCAGTCGATGAAAGTAGCGTGATTAAATCATTCTATCTCTCTGCCAAAGATGGTCTAACACCAAAATTTAAGCCTGGACAATTTCTCACGATCAAAATGCTAGTGGCAGGTAAACAACTGATCAGGACCTATACGGTTTCGAGTGCACCTGCTGATCCGTTGATTCGAATCAGCATTAAACGGGAGACAGCTTCGGAGCTAAAATTCTCAGGTGGTGAATTCTCTAACTTTATGCATGATCATATAAACATCGGTGATGTTGTTGAGGTAAAGCAGCCGCGTGGCCCATTCTTCTTTGATGCAAGCGAGGAACGCCCAGCTGTGTTGTTGGCTGCTGGCGTCGGAATTACGCCAATGGTCTCTATGTTGCGACACGTACTCATTGAAGGTGTCCGTACTAGGCATATGCGTCAAACGGTACTGGTAAGCTCCGCAAAAACTAGTGAGCAACGCCCTTTTTTCGACGAGTTAAACGCGATATCGGCACAGTCTAACGGTTTTATTCGGCATTACTCTTTACTCTCTGAGGTGGACAACAATCTAGAGCAAGATGTTGATTATCACGGTACAGGTAGAATATCAGCGCCTTTTCTTCAATCAATTTTACCTCTCGATGATTATGATTTTTATCTGTGTGGGCCGAGCGGGTTTATGCAGTCCATGTATGACATGCTCAATAAGATTGGCGTTAGTGATTCACGTGTCTTTGCTGAAGAGTTTGGTCCTGCTGCACTTCAGCGAAGTACTAACGTTGCTGTCGAGAACCCCGATGTCTTGCCCGAAGCAAAAGAGGCGATTATTCGATTTTCTGATTCAGGCGTGGAACAGGCTTGGGTATCCGGGGATGGTAACTTGCTGGAGTTCGCAGAAGCACATGGGTTCAGTCCAGAATACGGGTGCCGCAGTGGCCAGTGCGGCGCGTGCAAGGTAAAGCTTATAGCGGGCGCAGTTGTCTATAAAGCGGCGAGTGCGCTGGCGTTAGAAGACGATGAGGTACTTCTTTGTTGTGCATCTCCAGCTCAACAAGATGATGAAGGTGTACCTACATTAACGCTGGGTTTGTGAGGCGGCGCTCTCAAGATGAAATCTTCTCTTCTATGCAGCAACGATTTCTGCCACTTTGCTTTGCTTTGTAGAGTGCACTGTCTGCGGCGATTAACAGCGCGTTGCTATCTTCGTTTCTTGCTGGCGTCGAACACGCGATACCAATAGAGCAGCTAATGGGTACTTTGTTTTCACCTATTCTAAAGTCAGCACCAGATACCGCTGCGACTAAATTATTGGCAATCCGAGCTGAAGTTTTAAGATCTGTGTGAGGTAAAATTGCGACGAACTCTTCGCCACCATATCGTGCCACGGTGTCGGTGGTTCGCTGAATTTCTGATTTGATGACACCAGACACCATTTGTAAGCATCTATCTCCAGCGCCATGGCCGTAGGTATCGTTGACGAGTTTGAAATGGTCTAGATCGATAATCAATATACTGATGGGTGAATTAAGGCGAAGGCAGTGATTCCAGTCCTGAATGAGTTTGTTATTGAAGTACATTCTATTATGTAGGGCTGTCAATTGATCGGTGATACTGAGTTTTTCCATCAGCTCTGCGCGCGCTTCTGCAATCTGGTGATTGGTGATTGCATTTTGGTAGTCCCTGCGTGCCGCACGGCCTGCTTCCATGACATAGACCAGGCCAATGATTGCTAGTACAACGAGAATAAGATTCTCTGCTCCGCCAATCAGGCTCCCAACGATGAGGGTGGGTAGCAAAATCAGTAGTGGAAATGCAATACCTGTAATCCTGGATATACTTAAAGTGGCTGTGCCACCCGTTGCGAAAGCCGTGACGATAATCATATATGGATATCTGAGTTCTTCAAAAGTTGACGAAAAGATAATGTATGCCGATAGCAATCCATGATGAAGTGCGCTGGCCAAAATAAGAATAACCAGACTTCGGTGCATAAACACCAAATTATCTGGCCTAACCTGTTTAAAATAATATAGATGAAATACCCGTATTATGGCGACCAATAGAAACAGACCGGCGTTTAGATAGAATAGAGCTGGTGCTTGCTGGTCTATATCTGCCCAGTACGCTGTGATCAGCCATACGGTGATATAGATGACAATGCCACCCCGGGCTCGAATCGAGAGATCTTTGAAAAGTTGGGTTTCTACTTTTGTATTGTCAGAAGGCATTCGGTTGCTAGGATGATTTTATTTTTATTTTTGTATTTGCGTACGCGACTTGTCGTGAAATTGTAAATAGCTCGTTCAGCCATCTCAAAGATTCGTTGCTTATTTCGTCCACCTCTTCATGGCTCCCTGTAAATGAAGGTTGCTGATTTATAAACAATTCAACTTTTGATCGTCTCTGTTTCTGCTTACTCGAGCGAATGAGCGAACTGGTGAAGCGACCGTAGGGTCTCATTATAAAGTTCTGGTGTTAGGTCTGGAAATACTAGGTCCCCCGCATGTGAAGTGCCATGGACAGTGCGCGCCATGGCAGAAACGCCTGCCGCCATTAGTCGGCGATAAAATACGAGACCCTCATCCCGTAATGGGTCGAGTTCGTTCACTGATATGACGTGGGGTGGTAAACCCTTTAGATCTTCCGCTGAGCATTGGTATGGCCATGCCAGTGGGTTATTTGCATTTTCGCGGGTTGGATCGTAGACCCTGACGAGCACTGCCATCATGTTGCAATCCATACTGTAGCCATTATTCTCAACCAGGGATCCTAATTCTTCCGGTGGGTTAAGATAGGAGCCAGAAATATAAGGACAACAGGCGTAAACGCCGTCTATCTGCTCTAACCAACCTTCCTGTTTTGCTTTAAGCGTTGTTGCAATGGCAAGGTTGCCGCCCCCAGATTCGCCGGAAATAACGATCGACGAGATGCCCAACCGTTCTCTGTTCGCCCAGGTCCAGTTGACGGCTGATGCGCAATCATTTAGCCCAGCGGGGAAGGGGTGATCTCCTAAACTTCCGCCGCCATTACGAAATTCTACACCGACGACGCGCAAACCAGCGTGTGCCAGGTCATTTCTCCATCTGATGAACGCAGGATCTGCGGCTGTCATTAACACCATGCCGCCACCATGCGTGTGTACGATACAGGGGCCGGGTTGTGTGGCTTGTTTGGGAGTGTGTACGTACAAAATAATGTCGTTGCCATCAACGCCTTTAATCGTTTCAACGGAACTACTGACGTCATCAAATACTGGCATCGCAGCTTCCATGGCTGGGTGCATAAGGGCTGATGCTTGTTCGAAGCCAGCACAGTAATCGAGGCCGTCCTGAACCGTGGCAATTTTGGCATCAGGTGCGTCGGGTGAAGGAATAGAAGCTGCCATTTCGAAAGCTGCGGCAATCCGGGGATCCGTTCTAGGGTCTGTTTGAATTGTCATGTCCGGATTACCCAGTCTGCCTGGTTGATATGCATTACTCATTGGGGGGCGCCTTTAATTGAGTTTGGTATAGCGCCACCTTACTGCGATTTCTTTGACTTTGTTAGTCCTGTGAAATTTGGCAATTCCGTTTAGCTAAACTAAGAACAGTTTAACGAATGCGGAGTGTGGTATCGTCGGAATTAAAGAATAATCCAAATAGGACCATGAGATGGCAGGCACATTTCCAGGCGTGATCGCTTTTTCATTTATGGTTAGCTTGATTTTGCTAGGCGTTGGTCTACGAGCGCGAATACGCTTATTACAGATAGCTTTGGTGCCGGCCAGTTTAATTGCCGGGATCGCTGGTTTTACGCTTATTAATCTTGATTTGTCTTTTGGTTTTAAAAGTAGTGACTTCACCGCTTTCGCATTTCACTTTTTCACACTGAGTTTCATGTCGTTAGTGCTAACGGGAAAGGAAGTGGATCGCGATGGTGGCGAAAATTCTTCGGTGATACGTGGCGGCAGTTGGTTATCCGTTGTTTGGGTAATGAGTCTGGTGCTGCAAGGATTAACCGGTATTGGTGTGATTATTCTGTATGACTGGGTGACCGGCAGCGAACTTTCCTACTTTTTAGGAGCAATAGCGACCCATGGATTTACTCAGGGACCCGGGCAGGCACTGGCGCTCGGTTCGATCTGGGAGAGCGAGTTAGGCATACAGCACGCAATTGATTTTGGACTTATTTATGCTTCAGCTGGTTTTGTTGCTGCATTTTTGATTGGAGTTCCGGTGGCACGTTATGCGATTAGCCGTGGGATGAACTGGAATAAGGCCGCGGTTATTGATGAAGAATTTCTGAGTGGTTTAACGGACTCCGAATCCAACCCCTCCTCGGGTAGGCAGGTGACTCATGCCGCAAATGTAGATTCCTTGGCATTCCATCTCGCAATTTTAGGTCTCGCGTATCTATTAACCGATGTCTATCTTAAATTTGCTCAAGGCTATGCCAGTGAAATTCAATTCGGAGATGTAAATCTAGGGCTCTTTTTTAGCCACAATTTATTCTTTCTGCACGGGCTTATGGTTTGCCTGCTATTGCGTAGCATGCTCGATAGGTTAGGGTTAGGACATTTAATCGATAATGATACACAAAAGCGGATAACGGGCTCATCGGTTGATCTAATGGTGGTTGGCACGATCATGAGTATACAGTTTGCGCTTTTGGCGACTTACATTGTGCCAATTTTTCTTACCTGTTTGGCTATCTCGATTGTTACGGCGATTTTGTGCTTTGGCGCTGCCCGTTCATTGGGAACCTTTAGTGTTGAACGCGCTGTGACGATATTTGGTTGTTGCACAGGCTCTACGGGTAGCGGTTTACTGCTATTACGAATACTCGATCCTGATTTCAGTACCCCAATTGCAAAGGAACTCGCGTTTTTTAATATTGCAATCATCTTCCTAGCATTTCATATTTTAACAATGATGGCACCGATACTTCCGACCTTTAGTTTGATGACAATCTGCATTGTTTACACGGTAACGTTTCTGCTCGGCACAGCGCTGTTGACTGTCGCGAACCGAGTGAAATGGATTTAACTACTCATTATAATAAACTCCCATTCAAGGTGCTCTTAAAATGTCCAAGAAGTTTCAGCTAGTCATTTCTCTGCTTTTTGCGTGTCTTGTCGCTGCTTGGAGCGGGCCGTCATTTGCTGCCGCATATCAAATGCCAGACACTGAAATGCACGTAATCACCACCATCGAAACCAGAAATCAAGAGTACATGCTTTATCTTCAGCTACCGCAAGGATATGGCGAGAAGGAAAATAGACATAAAAAATATCCAGTAGTTTACGTATTAGATGCCTATTGGGACTTCCCTGTTATCGCTGGTGCAAGAAGTGGCCTTGTGTTTGATGGCATTGTTCCCGAGTTTATTCTCGTCGGCATTGGTTACTCGAAGGATGGAGTGGTCGAAGAGGGAGATATCGTTAATACCCTGAGGCAAATTGATTACACCCCTGTTCAAGATTCAGTTGATAAGAATACTGGGGATGGAGCATCATTTTTGGGTTTTATCAAATCAAGCGTTGTGCCATTTGTTGAAACTAATTATCGGACAGACAATTACCGCGTACTAACAGGAACTTCATGGGGCGGGTTGTTCAGCCTTTATGCAATGTTTGAAAACCCTGGTTTTTTTCAGGGTCATATTGCAATTACTCCCGCTGTTAGCGGCTTTCATCGCTGGGCATTTGTCAGGGAATCTAAGTTTTTTAGCGATGACGGGATAAGCGAAATGGGGCCGTCAAGCAATCAGCTCCCTGCGTATCTTTACATGTCTGTAGGGACTGATGATCAGCTAGGTAATTTCACCAACGAATCAATCGCTTTTAGCCAAGTGCTCAAGGATCGACAATACGAGGATTTTGACTTCAGGTTCGAATTAAAAGAGAACGAACATCACGCTAGTGTAAAGATCGCGTCTTTCGGTCAAGGGCTCATGCATGCACTCAGTGGCTACCAAGAGTAGCTGCTGAGAGCAGGGTTTTATAGCTTGTAAATTCTTTCAGCCGTGCCATAAAACATGGCATGTTTGTCTGCTTCGCTGAAATCTGCAACGATCTTCTTCAATCCGTTATAAAGCACAGGGTATGAGATAGAGAATCGATCGACTGGAAAATTACTTTCAAACATACATCTATCGGGACCAAAGCAGTCGATGGTGTGAAGATAATAGTCGCGTTGCGCTGCGACAAACTCATCCGAGCTTGGTGGAGTCGCCCGCTCATGCCAACTGAAGCCGTTGTCTGGCATTGCCAGCCCGCCAATTTTGGCAACAACATTGGGGTTCTTGGCGATTTCTACGATATCTTTCTGCCACTGTGAATATATTTCAGCTTTTTGGCTGGCATAAGGACCTACACCCAGGGGCGTGCCGAAGTGATCGAGAATCATTTGGGTCCCAGGGGCTGATTTAGCGAGGGTGTCAAATTCTTGATTCTGGTAGTGGTAGTGCCATGTGTCGAAGCTTAATCCCATTTCACCAAGTTTTTTTACACCCATTTGAAATTCAGGTTTCAAATAAAGTGATTTGGGCGCGCGGCCAGCAATCATTAATGCTTCTGGATGCTCAGCATGGGCTCCGGCATGTCTAATTCCTTTGAATCTGCCTTTTGCAATCTCGATATGTAGCGCTAGAATCTCCTCTACTTGCTGACCCAGAGTCAGGTCAGCATGACCAACAATGCCGCTGATGGTCGCATTTTGCTTATGGCCAGATGCCGTTTCGCTTTGAATAGCCTGCTCGGTAACGAATTCTGTTTCGCCGAGCACCTTTAAGTTTTCCGGGCCTCCCGTGCGATATTCAGCATGGCATTCAACAAATACAGTCTTCTCAATATTGTGACCACTGCCAGTGTCTTGCCACAGATTTTCGAGTAGATAATCATTGCCATCTTGGCGTCGCCAGAGGTGATGATGCGGATCAATTATTGCTCGATCAGGATCTAGGATCGTCTCGGATACGCTATCCAACCATTCGTTGGATCCAGGAGTGATATTCGACATGGGCTGACCTTCTCTTATTATGTTCTTAGTAAAATTTTTGGCCCTAGGTTTAATCTTTCCCGTTAGCCTTTCGTCTGTAGTGTACAGAAATCTTTAAGGGATTGAACATTACCGAACGCTATTCTAGGATTCTAGTTAGACCTGATCCTGCTCTTCAATTAGGATAGCGACTGGTGTTTAGGACTTGAATTTTCTGTGAGCGATTTTCCATTAGCAAAAATTAAGGTACTCGATTTAAGCCGTGTACTCGCTGGTCCTTGGACAAGCCAGACCTTGGCCGACCTGGGAGCCGAAGTAATCAAAGTTGAAAGACCCGATGTTGGTGATGATACGAGATCCTGGGGCCCGCCATGGTTTGAGGCCGCCGATGGCGAAATGCTGTCGGCTTATTTTATGTCAACCAATCGCGGTAAAAAATCAGTTTGTATTGATCTCGCAAGCCAGGAAGGGCAGGCGATTGTGCGAAAGTTGGCTGATGATGCAGATATTGTCATCGAGAATTTTAAAGTCGGTGATATGGAAAAGAGAGGACTAGACTACGCCACTTTAAGTGTCTCCAATCCCCGTCTTATTTACTGTTCGATCACTGGTTTTGGTCAAACCGGTCCCTATAAAATGCGTCCTGGTTATGATTTCATGATTCAAGGTATCTCTGGTCTGATGAGTATCACTGGAGAACCGGATGAAAAATCAAACGATGGTCCGCAAAAGGTAGGAGTGGCTGTTGCTGATTTGATGACTGGGCTCTATAGCACCATAGCAATTTTGGCTGCAGTTACAGAGCGCGAGCAAAGTGGTAAAGGGCAGCATATTGATATGGCGTTGATGGATGTATTGACGGCTAGTTTGGCGAATCAGGCGGCGAATTTTTTAGTTTCAGGAGATGCGCCGAACAGAATGGGGAATGCTCACCCGAATGTGGTGCCATATCAGACGTTTGCGGCAAGTGATGGTCATATTATTGTGGCGGTAGGCAATGACAAGCAATTTCGAGCGCTAGGTGGTGCAATTGGGCGACCAGATATATCCAACAAAACTGAATACTTGTCGAATGCCGATCGTATTGCAAACAGGGATTCATTAGCCGCTGAAATCCAATCTGAAATGGAAAAAAATACCATGTCAGACTGGCTAAAGATTCTCGAACAGGCTGGTGTTCCTTGCGGACCTATTAATACTATCGACAAGGTGTTTGACGATCCGCAGACAAAAGCACGTGAAATGCAGATATCATTGGGTGGCATGCCGCTCGTTGCTAACCCCGTTCGTTTTTCTCGCTCCGACATGAATTACGAATTGGAACCACCAACCCTGGGCCAACATACCGATGAAGTGTTAGCGGCTAAGCTAGAAATGTCACCGGCTGAACTAAAGACGTTGCGAAATAAAGGCGTGTTGGGTTAATGAGTTACAACTTTTTTCTCCAGTATTGTGAGAATGAACGGAAATAGCAGGGAGAGAAACAATGGCTAGTCATCAGGAAATCGCAGGGGTCAGTGATCAAGACCTTGTAATGCGAATGGTCAAAAGTCACGATGAGAGATTTGACGATGCATTTTGGCGTTACGTAGAAGATCAGGTTCAACCTCATTTACCAGAATACCCGCGCATTGTTGACTTGGGTTGTGGTCCTGGCTTGTTTGTGCGTGATTTGGGTAATCGAATCAGCGGCGCAAATCTCTATGGTTATGATCTAACGCCCGCAATGGTTGAATATGCCAAAACCGAGGTTGAGTATTCGGGCAGCCAGCCTGAATTTGACTTGTTGGATGTAACTGCAAACCCGGTACCGTTGGAAGATGATTCAGTGCACTTGCTAACAATGACGGCTGTGTTACATGTACTAGATGATCCGTTGGCGACCTGTGCCGAGATTAAAAGGCTACTAGCACCGGGCGGCGTATTCTTGTTACAAGACTGGGTCCGGCAACCTCTTGCTAAATACTTAGCGATGATGATGGCGAACGTGCCGCCACACAAGGCTGAGATCTTGGAGAAGGCAATGATGAGGCTTTCAGTTGCTCACAATAAATATACTGTTGAAGATTGGTTGTGGTTGTTGGATAAAGGTGGGTTAAAGGTGTTGCATCATGCTCAAATTCGATCAGAACATTTTTGTACTTTTGTGTGCCAAGAAAGGTAGTTTGGTCTAATATTTCGAGTGAATAGTTGGGTCTAACGACTCTGCAATACGTATTAGTTTGTTAACGAACATATCAGTTTAGAGAGGTAGTTTAAAGATGAGTAGATTTCAAGATAAGTCTGTAATTGTTACAGGAGCGGCGTCGGGTTTCGGCGCAGCCATCGCGCGTAAATTTGCTGCTGAAGGTGCCATGGTTGTAGCGGCAGATATCGATATTGATGGAGCAACTAAGATCGCCAATGAATTACCAAATGCTTTTGCTTTTGAAATTGATGTTTCAGATGAAGCGCAAACCATTGCGATGGTAGATGCAACGGTGGCTCAATTTGGCAAGATAGACGTGTTGTGCTGCAATGCGGGCGTACCTCATCGTGGCTCCTACATGACCCGAATGAATGTAGAAGACTTCGATAGAATGTGGACGATTAATGTCCGCAGTATATTTTTAGCCACGAAATACTGTGTGCCCCACATGCCCAAAGGGAGCAGCATCATAAGTACAGCATCGATTGGAGGAAAAAGGCCGCGGCCTGGACTTGCTCCTTATAACGCATCGAAAGCAGCTGTGATTAATTTAACCCAAAGTATGGCGCTTGAGCTGGCACCTAAAATCAGAGCTAACTGTGTTTGTCCTGTATCAGCTGCAACCAATTTTGATTTGAGATCGATGGGTACGCAGGATTTGAGCCCCGAAATGGAAGCAAAGGTTATCGCGGGAATACCCTTGGGTAGGAGAGCTTTGCCGGAAGACGTTGCAGATGCATTTGCATTTCTCGCGTCCGAGGAGGCGAAATTCCTCACAGGTATTTCGCTCGATGTAGATGGCGGACGATCAATTCAGTAACTGGCCGTTGCTATCCTATTTGCGATATATGAAATTGGTTTCGCCCTGAGCGCTTGGCTTTATAAAGCGCGACGTCGGCTTGCGCAACTAGTTCTTTCCAGGTCACGGCGATTTTTCCGCCAAGGCAGGACACTGCGCCACCCACGCTAATACTCAGGTTGGCATGACTACTTTTCTCGTGTGGTATTGCAGCGTTGAAAACTAGATTGACCACTTTATCCGCGACAGTTTTAGATTGTTCTGAGCTCGTGTTAGGCAGGACTAGCAGTAATTCTTCACCGCCATATCGGTATAGTCGATCGGAACTTCTGATACTCGATTTCAGGATTTGAGAGATATCTTTCAAAGCTTCATCTCCTTTCTGATGGCCATAGAAGTCATTATAAAGCTTGAAGTGGTCAACATCGATCAATAGGGCAGCATAGTGATTTCCATAGCGAAGGGCGGTCGCATGGGTGTGCGCCAAATCTACTTCCATAGCGCGGCGATTACCGATGTTCATCAGGTGATCTTCCATGGATAGCGTTTGGAGCTCCGCATTCACGGATTCGAGATCAATTGTTCGTGCAGCGATTCCTTGCTCAATCATTTCAGATTGGAGCTCGATAACCTGAAAGTGTGCAGCAGTAAGATCCGACTGAGTCACCAAACCTACCAAGTTGTCATTGTCATCGGTGACAGGAAGGTGGCGAATACGTTCGGCACGACTTACTACGAGTGCATCGAATAGCGTCTCGTTTTGATTCAGGGATAGTACGGGTGCCGTCATGACTTCTTGCATTGTTTTTTCTAGTAAGTCGGTTGTTTGTTGCTCGCTGAGTAGTCGAATGATATCTCTCTCGGTAAATATGCCAAGGGCCTCGTTGTTTTCCTTAATAACCACGCAAGAGAATCGGTTCTTGGCCATCAAAGCGATTGCCTCTTTGAGAGGCGTGTTTGGACTCAAGCAGGACACTTTTTTCGACATCAGAGAGCTTAGTAAAATTTTATCCATTTCTTATAGGTTTCATTCTGTGGTGAAGTTTGCTCGCAAGGCAATATTTACAGTACCAGCTTTAATTTTAGTTCAGAATAATATTTGTGCTAGTTTCGGGATGAATAGTTTTGGTCTGACGCGCCGAGAAAAAGTTAGAAGTGAATTGGTTCTGACGTGTGGTAATCATCACTCTTTTGTTCAAATTTAATAGACCCAGTCATGGTAAACGGAAACAGCCATAGCCTAGAGCCGGCAATTGGCTGTTTACACTTGGTTGTAAATTCTGTCGATAAGATATCCAGCGCTGAAGCAGATATACTGTTCAGCTTTTAAATCAATGAGTTATTACTGCCCCGATGATGAATACGAATGCTTTAGCGCTAGATATCAAAAATTTAAGTAAAACCTATGGCAATGACGTGCAGGCATTAAAAGGGATAGATCTAAAGGTCGAGAAAGGCGACTTCTTTGCGCTTTTGGGACCAAACGGAGCAGGTAAATCAACGACGATCGGGATTCTGTTTTCCCTCATCAACAAAACCGGCGGCACAGTAGATATTTGTGGTGTTGATATTGATGAGAATTTCTCAGCAGCAAAGCGACTGATTGGCATTGTTCCGCAGGAATTCAATTTTAACATATTCGAGAAGGTTAGAAATATTGTCGTAACCCAAGGGGGGTACTACGGTTTACCTCGTGCGATTGCCGAACAAAGAGCAGACAAGTACCTCAAGAAGTTAGGCCTGTGGGACAAGCGAAACGATGTTGGACGTGAACTTTCGGGCGGTATGAAACGCAGATTGATGATAGCCAGGGCGTTAGTACATGAACCAGAATTACTCGTGCTAGATGAGCCAACCGCCGGTGTTGATATCGAGATGCGGCGCGAGATGTGGGATTTTCTACGTGATCTAAACGAGAATGGTACGACGATCATCCTAACAACACATTATCTCGAAGAGGCGGAGATGCTCTGTCGAAATATTGCGATCATCGACCAGGGCGCAATCGTGCATCACAGTAGTATGAAGGATCTGTTGCGTCAGTTGCACACAGAGACCTTTGTGTTGGATTCGCGATCGATTCTGCCTCAGACAGTCAAGTTTACTGGGTTTAAAGTGTTGAGAGTGGACGACTACACGCTGGAAGTCGAGGTGGATAAAGATCAAGATGTGAATGGAATTTTTGCCTCGCTATCAGAGCTTGATGTTGGCATTAGTAGTATGAGAAACAAAACTAATCGGCTAGAGGAAATGTTTGTGAGCTTACTGTCATGAGTCACTTTGAAATGTGGGTTGCGTTTCAAACCATTCTGAGAAAAGAAGTTCGTCGGTATATGAGGATATGGCCACAAACGTTGCTGCCACCAGCAATTACGATGACGCTTTACTTCGTCATATTTGGTTCCTTGATCGGATCTCGAATTGGTTCTATGGGTGGATTCTCATATATGCAGTTTGTGGTTCCTGGACTTATCATGATGGCGGTTGTGACTAATTCTTATTCGAATATTGTATCTTCCTTTTTTGGCGCAAAATACAATCATAGTGTTCAGGAACTGTTGGTTTCTCCCGTCCCAAATTGGATTATTCTGGCAGGTTTTGTCATAGGAAGTGTCAGTCGAGGATTGCTCATTGCAATTATCGTGACTGGGCTTTCGTTATTCTTTGCCGACTTGAGCGTTCAGCATCTGGGCGCAACGATGTTAGTTGTGGTCATGACTTCGATATTATTCTCCTTATTCGGGTTTATTAACGCTGTGTTTGCTCGAAACTTTGACGATATTTCAATCGTACCGACGTTCATTCTAACGCCGCTGATCTATCTCGGTGGAGTATTTTACTCCCTCGATTTATTACCGGAGTTTTGGGCAAACCTCTCTAAATTGAATCCATTGGTTTATGTTGTTAACGGGTTTCGTTATGGCGTGCTGGGGGTTTCGGATGTCAATGTAGGGTTCTCGCTGGGAATGATAACCATATTCACATTGGTCACTTTTTTATATTGTCTGCACCTGCTCAATTCAGGGACGCGATTGCGGGAGTAATACTTTTCTCCTCTTAAGTTTCGCCACTTAATTCGTCGTAGCTTTTAGATTTATCTTCACGTAACCCTGTCACAATGGAAGCAAGGACATTTTCAAATTCTGCACCTGTATCGAGTATTTCACTGTTTTCAGCAATTAGCATATGAATGAGTTGGCTAGTCGTAAAATCTCCAACCTTGAGTCCAGATCGGTTCGTGAATATATAGCTGTCGTTACTCGGAATGATCGCAACGAGTTTACAAGGGGTTAGCGTACCTTCCATGACGGGTAAGTTAACCCATGCCTCTACTCGCAGGGATTCGACTGCCTGGGTCGCAGCGTCAAGTTTTTGTTGCGCTTTCTGCCTTAGAATCTTGGCCCGTTGTCGCTTTTTCCTCGCAAGCTCCCGATGCTGCCGCAGCCGTTTAACAATGGCCGCCTTTCGTTTCGCCAAGTACTCTCGGATCAGATTCTTCTTCTCTTCTTTCGCGACGGTTTCAACTTCTTTTTTCTTCTGACCGTGAACACCTTGAATGATCGAGCCCAAGAACGATTTAATGCCGTCGCAACATTTGTTTTTCAAGGTCAGTGCGCGCATGGTGCCTGTATCCAAGTAGTGCGCCATTTCGGCATAGGTCATATGCATAACTTTGCGTCGATTGTGGTTGGTGTAGAGCATTCGCTGAGCATCACTGCGATTGAGTATCACTCTGATTCTGGCAACTTTCTCTTCGGGTTCGTTTTTATCGTCGTATAAGTACCATTGACCTTTGGGTATGTCTTTTATTTTTATTAGGGTGGCATCGTCTAGTGTACTTTGATTTTCTGAGAGTTTCGAATCAGTGGACATGAGTTCAAAGTCACAAGCGTCCGATGGATTACCAGTAACAATCGCCTCGTACTCTGCCTCGATATCCGCCAGACAAGCTTTGATAGAATTAGTATCAAAGGGCATTTTTTCGCAAAACGTTTGAATTTTTTCTGGCAGTTTTGTGATGGCTTCTCGCTGTCTATGCTCATCATCGGTAGCGGCCTGTAATGACCAAATCAATATGTCTGTCAGTTTAGTTGCTGCATTCCAGGAACGGGAATCAGGTCCTTTATAATTGTAAATCTGTTGAAGGAACTCATACCAGGAACCTTGCAGCATAAATATTATGAACAGTGGCAGTTTGCGCGTTGCCATTTTTTCATTCAACAGTAACGCTGAGAAGTGTTTTGCATTTTGTCCCGCGATTTCATTCAGTGCTGATTCGCATAGCTTTACTTCCATTTTTTCGAATACAGGGTTTTCCTTTTCGAATAGTTCGCTGAGCTCTTCAAAGCATCGATCTAGATTTGTTCTTGCCGTCACCATAGAGCGGACACTGTTTTCAATTTTTTCCATGAACTGGAGTCCAAGGATGCCGAGATCTTCGCTCCAGCCAATGCCTTGTTCTATGAGTAAGTCCATCAGTGTCAGGATAGGGAGATCATTCATGATTGACTTGATACCGCTGGCCTTGGCTTCAATAACCACTAGCGGTGCCAGGTCGCGAATAAAAGCTTCTATCCTGAAATCTAGATCTGTTTGCCTAAGGATTTCGGTGATGCAGTCATCCACATAGGCGACCAACGCCTGATCACTGGCTTTTAGCTTGGTGCCGGGATGATATTTATGAATCTGGGCGATGATTGGATCAACGTGTTGCTCGGTAGATAGCGCTGGTAATTTTAAGAGTAGGTCTCGGAGCGCAGCGGCTTCAATGGCTCCCTCGTCGTTGGCCTCAGGGGTGTAATGTCCCCTTAGCGCTGCTGCAATTTGTCGCTCTGAGAGTTTTCGCACTGGAATTTTTTCAACCGAGCCTTTGGCTCGGTCTTGCGGCGATTGCTCGGTTAAAGCGTTTGCTGCCATTCTATTAATATCCGAGTGTAGGTTTTTGATCAAGCGTGACAGTAAGATTTCAAGCCAATGATATTACCAATTTTGTTAGGCGTAGAAATGTGACCTGGTACCCAGTTTTATATTAAGAACTTGCCAGAATAACTAATCTCTAGTGAGACTGACCATTTGCTTGGAATCGACTTTTTTGATAAACCTGTTTAAAAACAAAGTGATAACTAACTACTAAATGGCTGGCACGAATCCTGCAGTATTTTAATGTGTGCTAGAAAGCTTAGTACAACTTCTGTTGATTCGAAAACAACTGAATAAAGTATCTGGAGTAGTCGTATGAGAAAGACCTTTGGTAGCTCTAAGCAATGGCGCCGACATTCGCGTGAATTTGATGGGTTTGATCATTTAAACTCGAACTCGAGAACATTTCATAGCCCAGTAAAGAAACTGGCCTATGTCGTCGTTGCTTGGCTCATGTTAATGATTGGTCTCGCGGGGATTATTATTCCAGTCATCCCCGGGCTTCTGTTTTTGGCTGCTGCTTTGTTCTACTTTGGCAAGGTGTCCCCGGGTGTCAAAGCCTGGAGTGATAGCCATCCAATCCTTGGCAAGGTCAATGCGCGAATAGATCGACTAGGTGAAGTAAAATTTGTCGAAAGAATCAAAATTGTTGCGCTGATGAGTATAGAAGCAATTGCTTCGACGATATCTGCTGTGCTTACTTTCGTCAGAGGAAAGGTGCGGCAACGTAAAGCGGAGATCACCGACTTTCGGTGAACCCGCCTTTTTTAAGTTCACGAAGACGCTTTTGCCGCGTTAATTTCACGGAGATTATGTTCATGGTCATCTCTGTTTATCTGATAAGCGTTCAACACAATGAGCGCAGCAAGATAGAAAAATAACAGAATTGGCACATATAGCATTGCTAGATCAAATAGGGTTTCCTGCGGGACCTCGCCTGGTTTTGCTTGTGTCGGAAACTGGATGTACGCAAGTATTTGTCCGGCAACGACGACACCTAAACCGTTTACAGCTTTTTGCGAGAAGCTGTTCGCGGCAAAAAAGATTCCCTCAGAGCGTCTTCCTGTCTTCACCTCACTGTCCTCAACGACGTCAGCAATCATGGCGGCGATTAACGAAGCGGAGATAATGACCAACGTGACTTCGATGGTGTTGAATACGATGAGTGTATTGAATAATACGTTAATCGCGACGGAAAATTCGCCTATCATAAGAATATAAGGTTCTGCATTGTTCTCTGGGAACCATCCCAACATGCGCAATATGTAAGGTAGCGGTGCAAGCGCAAACGCAAGTCCGGTGATTGTCATCGCGCCTTGTTTCTTGCCCAGCCACTTCGATATTCGCGGCGCAACCATCAAAGCAATAAGCGCCGAGAGATAATAGGGTAAGTTCATGATGCCAATCTGAAAAGTAGTGAATTCCCAGAAATGCCTTGAAAAGTAAATGCTAAGCGAAGTCGAGACACCAGCAGCAACGGCGTATAGCAAGGCAAATATGAATAGCGCAAAAAAGGAGCGGTTAGTCAGAGTTTCTTTTATCTCGGCGGCCGTGTTCCTTAGATTAAAGGTTGTTTTGGGCGGTGGCTGTTTAAGGTTCGGAATATGACGATGGGTACCAATTGCGCTTACGTATATTGACACGAAAATTATTATTGAGGCAGTGAGTCCATAATTACTCCAACCTGCGAGATACTCTGTACCGCCTTTGGATTCCGGCAAGAAAACCAGATAGTTAAGGACTGCCATTGTAAGACCGCCCCACCAGCCGAAGAAGTATCTATAGCTCATCATCTCTGTGCGTTCATCGTAGTCGTCTGTTAGTTCCGCGACGAGTGCTGTGGAAGGGATTTCATAGAAAGTAATGAGTGTTCGGATGATAACGGCCATGCAAACAAAGTAGAGGAACAGTCCCGTTTGATCCCAGTCTGGTGGTGACCAAAGGAAATAGTAGGCAACAGCTACAGGCAGCCCTGCCAGATACATAAAGGGGTGGCGCCGGCCCCATTTAGAGTGTGTATTATCCGAGATATATCCTACCAGGGGATCCGAGACCGCATCAAAAATGAGTGCTATCAGAATGCCGACTGAGACCAAGTCGGGTCGTAAACCCACAATTTGACTGTAGAAAAATAGAAGCAAATAGTTGAAGCCATTGCTTTTTGCCCCATTAGCGATTGCACCAAAGCCATAGTAGAACTTGGTTAAGAAATCTAGCTTCTGACCTGTTGGGGATACACTCATTTGTTATGTTCCAATTTGTTGACGCGGTAATCTAGCACGGAAGGTAAGTCCGGAGCATGGCATTTAGCCCTTTTATTCTTTTCGGTATCCCCGCATTATATTCTGGTGATGATAAAACTCTTGAGTTCCTTCAAGAGTTGCTTACGAAAACCTGAGGAAACCTGAATGCCAACGCACAATTTTAATTCTCTAAAAGGCAGCATCGAAACAATTGTTGTCAGATCATCTGAACTCGAAGGTAATCTCTTAGGCGATCCGGTGAATAGAGAAGTGGCCGTTTATATGCCTGCGGGGTATGCAACATCAGCTAAATACTATCCACTACTGGTTGATTTAGTAGGATTTACTGGGAGTGGACTCTCCCATGTCGGTTGGGAAGGTTTTGCTGAGAATGTACCGCAACGAGTTGAGAGACTCATTGAAGAGGAGAAAATGGGTGAGGTCATTATTGCGCTACCGGATTGTTTTACATCCCTCGGTGGCAATCAGTATATTGATTCGCTCGCGATGGGAAATTGGGCATCTTATCTAACCCATGAAATGCTTCCTGCAATTGAAGCCAACTTTCGAGTCAAGCCCGGCGCGGGAAATCGAGGTGTGTTCGGCAAATCTAGCGGCGGCTATGGGGCAATCGTTCACGGTATGCAGCACGCCAATCATTGGGGGGCAGTTGCATGCCATTCGGGCGATATGGCATTTGAACTGGTTTATGGCAACGATTTTGCAAACACGATCATAGCGCTTGAGGCGTCTGGCGGCAGTATAGAATCTTTTGTGTCGCAACTTATTTCAGACGTTAAGATGTCAGGTTCAAAATTCCATACTTTGATGACCCTCGCAATGGCGGCCACGTATGATCCAGATCCCGCTAGTTTGTTTGGTATACGGTTGCCAGTGACGATGGATACGTGTGAAATCATCCCGGAACGTTGGCAAGCATGGTTAAACTGGGATCCGGTCGAGATGATCGAATCTGAGTCGGCGCAACAGAATCTGAAGTCACTCAAAGGTGTTTACATCGATTGTGGTTCGAAAGATCAATATGGACTGGCGTTTGGGGCGAGAAGATTTGTTGAAAAGCTGGAGCGGTTTGGTATTCAGCATTACTACGCCGAATTTCCAGATGACCACTCCAGCATTAATTATCGTATGGACGAGTCACTGCCCTTCCTATACAAAGCGCTCTGTTAGGGTAGGGTGCGTGAGTGGTTAGTGTTATCCAACGCCATCAATGTATTCAATGTCAGGTGCGCCGGCCATAAATGGCCCTAGTTTGCCGCCGATAGATCTAAAGTGATCTGACCTGCCATGTGCATCGAGGGCATCTTGATCTTTATACTCCTCAAGCACGATATAAACATTATTGTCTTCTCTGGATTGATGTAGTGAATAAAAATTGTTACCAGGTTCACTACTCCTGACGGCTGTTTGCAGCTCTAGAAAAGTTGATTCGAAATCGGCATTTTTGCCTTCCTGAATTTTTAATTTAGCGATGACACCTATTGTCATTTTCAATCTCCATAAATGGGTTTGCACAAAATCTGATCAATAATTGCAGGTCAGAAACCAGACGTAATAAAAGGCGGAAAGTATTGGACTGAACAGTCGCATAGATGGCTAAATCTAATTGGCGCTGGCACGATATATTTATAGTCCGCTGGCTGATATTGACATTGTTACTCCCTTGGCGCCATAGATCTATCGCTAAACGATGTAATTGAGGCATTACATAAAATGAAAACCTTGAATGATAATTTCTTTTTGAAATTGCTTTACACAAGATTTAAAGGATTATGACATTGGCGCTTGAAAGTGATTTTGACCATTTTGATAATTTGGTCGTGATGAACCTGACAGGCACCAGCACTGCTGTGGAGCTAGCCACTGAATATCAGAAAATATTTGAAGACGAGCGATTTGTTGAGGGTATGCATGCTATTTGGAATTGCAGCGAGATGGATCTAAAACGTATTCCTATCAGTGAAGTACGCAGATTGCCGATTCTTTTGCGACAGTTTACGGAACGTAGAGGAACAGATTACAAAGCTGCGATTGTTACTTCTCGAGGTGCTGACTTTCAACTGCTGCGAATCTACCTCACAATTCTAAAACTCATCGGCAATATTCAGTTCAAGGTGTTTAGAAATCTTGACGAAGCAAACATCTGGATTAATGGTTCGGATTAGCTCGGGAACTTCAATTCTCAAGTCAGCGACAATTTCCCCAACCGTCAGTGTACAATGCTGTTTTTCTTATTAGAGGCTTAACATTGCCATGCCAAAAGCCAGTGATCTCAAGAAAGGTGAAGTTGTCGAACTCGATGGCACACCTCATATAGTTAAACATTTAGAAGCGAAAAGTCCTTCCTCCAGAGGCTCTTCCACGCTCTATAAAGTTCGATTCAATAACCTGATTACAGGTCAGAAGAGGGATGAGTCATTCAAGGGGGATGACATGATTAGGCCCGCTGACTGCCAACGTGTGCAGGTGCTTTTTTCTTATATCGATGTCGAGCTGTATATTTTTATGAACAACGAAGACTACAGCCAATATGGCTTGAACAAGGATTCGTTGGAAGGACAACTGGAATATTTGATTGATGGTCTGGAAGGTATTACCGCTTTGTTGATCGATGGTGAAATTGCGGGAATAGATTTGCCTCAGTCAGTTGTCATGGCAATCGTTGAGACGGCTCCGGGCATTAAAGGAGCTTCAGCCAGCGCGAGAACCAAACCTGCCACCATGTCGACCGGTCTTGTAGTGCAGGTACCAGAATATATTGAGCAGGGTGAATCAATCAAAGTTAACACGACTAACGCCAAGTTCATGTCGAGAGCTTGACTAGCTCTAACACCGCAAATGAGTACAGCAAACAAGCGCCGTGAATAGTGAGCCCGAAACGTGAAAATGTCATGCGAATAAGTGTTGAAAACATTCCTGAGGCAGAGCTGGAAATATCGGCCGTGCGGGCGAGCGGTCCCGGCGGGCAGAATGTTAATAAGGTCTCCACAGCAATACATCTACGATTTGATATTGTGCGGTCCACTTTACCCACCGCCCTAAAAGATCGGCTGTTGAAAATGCGAGATCGTCGTATATCAGACGCCGGTGTTGTTGTCATCAAAGCGCAAAACAGTCGAAGCCAGGGGAAAAACAAGCAAGAAGCGTTGGTCCGATTAGACGAGCTGTTAAAGAAAGGCCAAGTTCAGCACAAGGTTCGTCGAGCAACCAAGCCGAGTTATAGTTCAGTTAACAAGCGTCTTAATAAGAAAACCAAACAAGGCCAAAAAAAGAAGCTGCGCCGATCATCTATCGACGACTAGCGAGGCTGGAGCTAGTTATAGCGGCTCTCTGTGACAGCATCAGTGTCGCCGGCAACAACTTGTTGCAATGATGATTCCAAATCCTCCAGATACACATCTGTAACTTCAGCATGAAATGGTGAAAGCATTAGATGTAAAGCACGAGGTTCCGTTGTCAGGCTCGTAAACCATCCACGCTTGTACATTTGCTTATAAATTGCAAAAACGTTTTCTGACGGATGACTAAATGCTACCAGGCCTAATTGCGGCGTTCCCAGAATTTCAAAGCCAAGCGCGACCGCACCTGCCTCGATTGTTTCTCGAGCATCTGTGACCATCTTATGTTTCGCTTTATAACCTTCGACGCCAAGATAATTCATTACTGCCCAGGCAGCTGAAATTGCGCCTCCTGGTCTTGTGCCGGATAGTGTCGGAGTGATCATCCTGCCACCTGGCCAGCCATCGCAATCGAATATCATATGCTGCATCAATTCTACCGAACGAAACAATACTGTTGATGCACCTTTGGCACAGTAGCCATATTTGTGTAGATCAGCTGACATGGATAAAACACCGGCAACTTCGAAATCGAAGGGCTTAATGTCAGCTCCATTCATGCGAACAAAAGGGGCAATGTAACCACCGACGCAGGCATCCACGTGCAGCCACTTGTCGTGCGCTTCAGCAACATCGCCAAGTTCTTCGATTGGATCAATCAGGCCATATGGGAAGGACGGAGCCGAGCCCACCATCATGATAGTGTCAGCATCTAGCGCAGCAGCCATCGCGGCAGGATCTGCCAGTAAGTTTTCGCTGCATGGAATTCGCCGAAGATCTAGATCCATCATCTTGGCGGCTTTATCAAACGCTGGATGGGCGGAATAGGGCGCAACAATGTTGAGTCGACGGCCCTGGGCGTTTGCGTGGATGGATCTGTGGTAGTCCCTGGCTGCTTTAATTGCCATGGTTATTGAATCTGTACCACCAGACGTCATCGAGCCTGTACTCGTTTCTGGTCCATGCAGTAAAGATAAGCCCATGCCAATCACTTCATCTTCCATTTGCTTCAACGAAGGAAAGGCCAGTGGTCCTAAACCATTCTCTGACATGTAAAGCGCATAGGCTTCTTTTTGAACCTGTGCCACATCTTCGCCTGCATTAAATACATAAACTGCTGTCTTTCCTTCGCGCCATTTTGCATCGCCCCCACCCCGTTTGATCATATCTTCTTTCAAAACTGACCATTTCTGGCTCTCTTGCGGCATGTTCGTCAACATAATTTTCTCCGATTTCAAAATTCAGCGAGATTATTCAGTGTCCTGTATTGTTGATCATAATAACAGCAAGGCAGCCTTGTGGAAGTGACTTGTGTTAGGATTTTGAACCAACTGAGTCCTCCTCAATATGAGGCTCGCTTATAAGAACATCGCTAGATATGTTCAGACTGGAGATCGAGATGAAAGGAGCAGGTGGAACAGACGGTGGCATTGGCCAATTTTTTGTTGGTTTTGTCATGATGAGCGGTGGATTTTATATGTTGTTAAATTCCATCATGGTTCGGTCGACCTTTGGCTTGGGCATGCAGCTATATGGCTTCAACGCTTTGGGTGGCAATTATAATCTGACCACTGGCATGGTGTTGATACCGTTTATTTTTGGTGTTGGTTTTATTTTCTATAACAGCAGAAACCCCCTCGGCTGGCTACTTTCAATCGGCTCATTAACGGCGTTAATATTTGGCGTGATAGCTTCAATTCAATTTACTTTCAGAACGATGAGCGCCTTTGAACTAATTGTCATTCTCGTGCTTGCGATCGGCGGTTTGGGATTATTTCTCCGGTCCCTTAAGAATATGGATATGGGTTCAGAGTAGGCGCTGTTTTCAGCAAATGAGTGAGCAATCAAAAAAGATAGAGGTCCGAAACGACATGCTTAAACCAGAATCCATTAATTCAAATTTAGCAAAATTGCCCGGGCAGCCAACCGCTGCGCGTTGGCCAACAAAGTCATGGCCAGAGGGCGATGTTCGTACGGATGATTCAGAAAAGTTTCAGCGACTTTGTGATGAAATATTTGACCTTAAGGAAGCTCAGGGGGTGACTTATGCACTGGCTATCGTGAAAGCCGGAGAGTTGGTGTACGAGCGATACGATGCCGGAGCAAATGCCGGTGTTTTGCAGTATTCCTGGTCTATGGGGAAGAGTATCACCCAGGCACTAGTTGGCATTCTGGTAAGGCAGGGCAAGATTAATATTTATGATCCTGCGCCAGTGCCCGAATGGCAGAATGATGAACGCCGAGAAATCACATTAGATCACTTGCTGCGAATGTCCAGCGGGCTCGAATTTAATGAGGATTACGTTGATGGACAACAATCAGATGTGATTCCAATGTTACAGTTCGAAGGCCGGCATGATATGGGTGCGTTTGCGGCGAATAAACCCTTACTTCATAAGCCTGGTAGCCATTGGTCTTATTCGAGTGGCACGACTAACATCATCTGTAGGATCTTAAAAGAAGTGATTGGTGGCGGAGCGTCGGGCATGCTTCGCTTTATGAACGATGAGTTGTTTGAGCCGATAGGTATACGATCAGCAACACCCAAATTCGACACTTCCGGTACTTTCATTGGGTCTTCATTCTTATTTGCAAAACCGCAGGACTTTGCCCGGTTTGGTTTGCTCTATCTACGTGGTGGAAGTTGGGACGGTCAGGAAATATTGGCATCTGAATGGGTCGATTATGCGCGCTCCGTCACTTATATCGATGAAGAACAAGCCTACGGTGCACAGTGGTGGATGAAGCCAGATCAGACTGATTGGTTCTACTGTAGTGGGTATGATGGTCAGAGGATAATGTGTGTTCCTGAAAAAGATCTTGTACTAGTGAGGTGCGGGCGAACACCTGTCGGAGAAATTGACTATATCTGGGACAGGTGTTTTGCCTTGGTTGATCTACTCTAGGGCAGCTTATTTCCCTTGAAAATTGCCGACCCTGCGTTCCGCAACAGAGGCAACGCCTTCGCGGTGATCAGTCGTTTTCTGTAGCCAAGCTTGCTCTCTACCTTCGATATCAGTTGCAGCCTGAACTGCCTCGGCAAGACCCGGACGCATTTGCTCGCGTACAGAAATCATAGCGAGTGGCGCATTTTCAGCCATTTCTCGAGCAAGCGTTGTAGCAGCTTCTCGAACTGAATCGACTTCGGCAAAAACATCACCTATGCCCCATTCCATAGCAGTTTCGCCGTTAATACGTCTGCCCGTATAGAACAGCAGATTAGCCTTTTGTGGTCCGACAACTCTTTGAAGTGTGTGCGTCAAACCGAACCCGGGTGTGAAGCCTAGCTTGACAAAGTTAGCCGTCATACGCGTGTTTTCGCAGACAACTCTAAAATCAGCCATCATAGCAAGTCCGAACCCTCCGCCAACGGCGGCGCCTTGCACTGCTGCAACAACGGGTTTCTTACAGTGAAACAACCTCACTGCCTCTATATACAGTGGATTTCGGTTATCTGCAGACTTCGCAGTGAGTATACTTTCAGCGGGTTTCTTGCCCGGTGACCTTTCCGGTGATGAAAAATTAGCACCGGCACAGAAATGCTTGCCATTCGAGCATAAAACAATTGCTCTGCAGTCCGTATTTTTGTCGAGATCTTCAAAACAATCTGCAAGATCGCTTATCAAATTTAGATCGAAAAAGTTGTTTGGCGGGCGGCTGATTTCGCACTGGGCGACAAAGCCATCGAGCATCGTAACTGTGACATCTCCGTACTGTTCTTTCATATTGAAGTCCTGATTGTTGGAAACTGAGTCCGACTATATCAAAACATCTTCGAAAGGTGTGAGCTTCGTTTAATTTCCTGTTGGGCCAAATGGATCGTCGATTTGGGTGATGATGCTCATTTCGAAAAATTCTTCGAAATGAACCCTGCATTTTCACAAATAAGATGGGATGAATAAGTCGCTAAGTAGCGTGTCTGTCACTTGCTCAGTATTAGCATCGTGCCGAAGGCAGAGTACCGAATAGGTTGCGATAATTTTTAGCAAGATTTCCGAGATGCTTGAATTCTAGTTCATAAGCCTGTGCCGACAATGTCGATGAGGGGTTAGACAGGATTCGTTCCCGATAGCAATTTAACCTAAAGTAAGTCAAAAACTCTTTTGGGCTGAGTCCCAGTCTGCTGCTAAAAGCATACTCTAGCGTTCTGATACTGCAATGGCAGGCTTCAGATAGATATCGCATCGTGAACTTTTTACCTTTATTGTCTACGATTAGATTTATCGCGTGGGCGATAATCCTAGCCCTGTTGTCAGAAATATGGATCTGTAATGTTCGCTCAACTTCGTCCAGAGTGCTGGAAAAATACGCTTCAATTTGCTCGTTGAAATCATGCTCGAGCATTGGCCGCTCCAACAATTGATTGATGCCAAATACTAAAGTTTTCCGAAAATGAGCACTCACATGACTGATAGCCAAATCCGGCGAATCGAGAGCACGATTCAGCCGCTCCCGGAGTGGTTCGCTTATCATGTCTCGGTGCAAGCCAAGGCTGAGATAGCTGTGGCCTGGTGAAGAATAGACCGTAATGTTTTTGTCAGCAGGAGAGAAAAAGACTGCCGACTCGTAATGCTGTCCAAGATTTGGAGTTACAGAGGTAAATTTTTCTCCGGAAGTGCGCACGGATAATTGAACCCAGTCCGGAGATGATTTAGAGATCATCATGCTTCTAGGAAAAGTCAGTTTTCTTATCGCGAAACCTGCCTTACTGTTTCTGGCATCTGTCTGCCCCACGGTTTCATGGGCATCAAAGACGTACAATTTCGTCTTAGCTGCACCTGTCATATCACGGTGTTGCTCGGGGGTTCTGGCGACACAGGATGTATATATTGTATCCATCAGTTTTCTTCCTTTGAGCGTTTATCACGCAAATTTCGTATACGTTACTGAGACTTTAATACTACATGGATATCGTTCTAAACTAGTCCAAAAACCGCAAAGAGCGTGCTGAGCGCAACGAATTACAAACAAAAGGCAGAACCAAAGTTGTAATGTCCGGATTTCCAAAGTTGAAGTGTCCGCTTTTATCAAAGTGGACTCTGTTGGAGGAGTTAATAGAGGGGCAAAACTTTCTATTTAGTATCAAGATCCCGCACAAGGAGGATACGTTTGACGTTGTTACTGCTTGGAATTTCCGTCTAATAAAAAAGTGCAAAAATAAACAAAAGCCGCTAGGGTTGCGTATTTTATACATTTGAGGAATGAATAATGTTCCAGGGACTAAACTTTGAACCTGTCTCGTTACCCGCAAATGCGGATGAGTTGCGTAGGGAAGTCAGAGCTTTTCTAGCGGAAGAGGATAGCTGGTTTCCAAACTCGGATTTTAATGCCGGGTCATCTGCAGAATTTAGTCAGCGGCTTGCCAGCAAGGGATGGATAGGCATGACTTGGCCTAAGCAATACGGAGGGGGAAACCGATCTTTTCTTGAACGCTATGTGGTGACAGAAGAGTTGCTTGCTGCAGGCGCGCCGGTTTCTACTCACTGGATTGCAGATAGACAGAGCGGTCCGTTGCTGTTGAAATTTGGCACTGAAGCTCAGCGCCAAAAGTTCTTGCCACCTATCACACGAGGCGAAAGCTTTTTCTCAATTGGTATGAGTGAGCCTGACACCGGATCTGATCTAGCATCCATACGGACAAGCGCTGTTAAGGTCGAAGGGGGCTGGAGTGTCAACGGGAGTAAAATCTGGACGAGTGGCGCTCACATGAATCACTACATGGTCGCCCTGGTGAGGACAGAACCGGCTTCTGATAACCGCCACGCTGGTATGAGCCAGTTTTTGATAGACCTCAAGGGCCCGAATGTCACAGTGCGTGGCATTAAGAATTTGGCGGGTGAAAGCGATTTCAATCAAGTTTTCTTCGATGATGTTTTTGTCCCTGACGATTATGTGATTGGTGAGCCTGGTAATGGCTGGGTTCAGGTCATGAGTGAATTAGGCTATGAGCGAAGTGGCCCCGAGCGATTTCTATCCTCTTTTCTTGTTATTGTAGAATTCATTCGAGAGGTTGGAGCTAATCCTACCGATGAACAAGCCGTTTTAATTGGTAAGCTAGTAGCGGAATTGGTCGCTTTGAGAAGAATGTCTATCTCGGTTGCGGGTATGTTGGAGGAGGGTAAGACGCCGAGTACTGAAGCGGCTCTGGTCAAAGAGCTAGGCAATAATTTTGAACGGATCGTACCAGAGACGATCCGGTCTCTTATGCCCGTAGATGCAGCTGAACGTTTTCTAACGACGCTAAACGACACAATTCTGCATGCCCCCTCGTTTACTTTGCGCGGTGGCACTCGGGAAATTTTGAGAGGCGTAATCGCCCGTGGTCTGGGCTTGAGATAAATGGCTTAGGGTAGATACAAAACAACACGGGATATGACTGTTGTTAACAGCGGTACGGAGAAACATCATGAAAGAAGAGACTCGTCTGATCATCGAGACGACAAACAGAATACTTCAGGACCATTGTACACCAGAGGTTGTTGACGCCTCGGAGTCAGGTCAATTCGCCGCGGAACTTTGGAAAATATTAGAAGAGAACGGCTTGATACTCGCTGGCTTACCTGAGCACCTTGGCGGTGCTGCGGGCGATCTAGGTGACTCGTTGACAGTCATCCGTTGCGCAGCGCGGTTTGCTGCGCCAATTCCAATCGCAGAAACTTTCATCGCTGCTAGTTTAGCAAATCTTGTTGGTGCGATCTCAATCCCGGGTGGTGTCGCGACAGTGGCCACGGGTGATTTCGAATTATCAGACGATTACGTACTCACTGGTCATGCACGCTCGGTAGCATTTGCTCGATGGGCTGACCGAATTTACCTTCCTGCTCGTCATAAAGGTGGGCTCGTGTTGTGTATCGTTGATCGCAATGTCTTTGACCTAACTGAGCAGAAGAATATTGCAGGAGAGCCAAGGGACGCCGTTGAAGTGGATGTCAAGCTTGGAGCTTCTGAGATACACAAAGCGCCAGACGACATCTATGATCACATAGAGCGGTTGGGTGCGATGACGCGTGCGGTTATGATGTCGGGTGCGCTTGAGAGCGTTTTAGAACTTGCTGTTGATTACGCCCTAACAAGGCAGCAATTCGGCAGGTCCATCTCTAAATTTCAGGCGATTCAACATCAACTCGCGACAATGGCCGGAGACGTCGCAGCAAGTATTCGATTAGTGGATTCGCTCGTTCAATTATCAGAGCCAGTCGAATTAGAAATTGCCTTTGCTAAATCTCGAGTTGGACAAGCATGTGGGCCCTGCACGGAAGTCGCGCACCAGGTGATGGGGGCTATTGGCTATACTCTTGAACACCATCTGAACCATAGAACCAGAAGGCTTTGGAGTTGGCGCGAAGAATACGGTAGCGAGCGTAGGTGGCAAGTGTTGATTGGTCGTCAAATGTGTGCGACAGGTGCAGATCAGTTGTGGCCTCGTATTACGAGCTTGTGAATAATAGGAAGAAGGTCTCTGTATGGCTTTGTTAGCGCGTCTTTTAAAACGACTCAACCTGCAAGAAGTCAGCGAAGATGTTTTCTCGGGCGGGTCGGGAACAGGCGGCGTAACAGAAAATTCGCGCTTGTTTGGCGGTCTGGTAGCTGCTCAGGCTGCGATGGCAGCGCAGTTAACCGTGGAAGATTTTCCTTTGCATTCATTACATGCCTACTTTCTGAGACCTGGAAGACCCAATGCTGGGATTTTGTTCGATGTTAGCCGTGTGAAGCAAGGTAAAAATTTTAGGGTTCGCAATGTGACCGCGCGCCAGAATGACGAGATTATTTTTCAGCTTCAAGCAAGTTTTCAAAGAATAGAGTCAGGTGTCGTTCATCAAGATGAATCACCACTGATGGTGAATCCCGCGAATCTGCCCAATCGAGATCAATTGCGCGGCAGAGACAATTGGCGGGAAATGCCCATAGATGTCCGTATGGCGACCGAGATAACGGACAAGAACAAGTTGCCACCGGATCAGCAAATCTACTTGAAAGCGAACGGAGGTCTGCCCGTTGACCCAAGAATTCATCTGGCCATGGTTGTTTATGCCAGTGACAGGTCTTTGCTGGACACAGCGTGGCGCCCGCACGCGGATAAGGGTAAGCAAAGTGGTGCAAGCCTAGATCACAGCATGTGGTTTCATCAACCACCGGTTTTCAATGAATGGCTGCTCTATGACTTGCATAGTCCCGCAGCGAGCGTCGGTAGAGGTCTCGCCTTTGGCGCGATCTACAACCTTGAAGGCCAACGCATTGTCACGGTGGCGCAGGAAGGCGTTATGCGACTGCGATAACAGGGTGACTAAGTGGGCTGTTGAGGATTAAAATCCAGTAGCAGTGTGCCGCCCTCCACTAGATCACCAACGTTGTAGAAAATTTCTCCAACCACGCCGTCGGAGGGTGCCTGCATTGCATGCTCCATTTTCATTGCTTCCATGATGATCAGAGTCGTGCCTGCTTCAACTGCCTGTCCTGGGTCTGCAAGTATTTCAACGATGGTTCCGTTCATCGGTGCGGTGAAGCCGCCATGGACGTCATCGGCAGAGCCATCGGAATCAAAAAGTGGCGGTACCTGAAAATCGAATGTTGCTTCGTTTGTAAATAAAGAAATGTCGTCGCCGTTTTGATAAACAGTCGCGGAAAATTTGTGGCCGTTAAGTTCGACGGTTAACTTATCCTGAGTGAGTGTGGCATTGACATCCAGATTCGAATTCGGTGTTTCGACTCGAAATTTGCGCGTTCCACCGGTACCGATCTCGACAGCAACTAGCGGATATTCTTCGCCTTGATAAATCACTGTTCTAGAATGCGCGCTTGGCCCATTTAAACGCCAATTATCCCCGCTGTGCCATGGGTTTGCGTGGTTGTCTTTAGAAGCAAGAATATCGTTGCTACTGATTGCAGTTGAATTTTGTAAAACCAAAAAACACATCGCCATGGCGAAAAATTTATCAACATTGATGTTGGGCCTTTCAAACAATTTGTCTCGATGTTGTTCGATAAACCCGGTGTGTACTAAGCCGTCAACGAATGCCTGGTGGCTGCTGAGTGAAGCCAAAAAATCTATATTGGTTGTGACACCCCTAACTCGGTAGGCAGCTAGCGCAAGGTTCAAGCGCTGCAATGCACGTTTTCGATCTTCGTCCCAGACAACTAATTTGGCGATCATCGGATCGTAAAATACACCGATGTCATCGCCTTGCCTTACACCGCTGTCTACCCTTACGTGCTCAGATTGTGGTGGTGCGTGTAGTAGATTCAAAGATCCTGCCGCGGGCAGGAATTCGTTTGCTGGGTCTTCTGCGTAAATCCTAGCTTCAAATGCGTGTCCGTGAATTTGAAGCTCGTTTTGAGCTAGCGGTAGTTTTTGACCATCTGCTACGCGTAGCTGCCACTCGACTAAATCCTGATTGGTAATCATCTCAGTGACAGGGTGTTCGACCTGAAGACGAGTATTCATCTCCATGAAATAGAAAGTGCCGTCTTCAGACAATAGAAATTCAACCGTACCAGCACCGACATAATTAATGGCAAGGGCAGCAGTCACTGCAGCTTCTCCCATCTGGCTACGCAATGCTTGCGTCATACCAGGGGCCGGTGCTTCTTCTATTATCTTTTGATGCCGACGTTGGACGCTACAATCGCGCTCAAAAAGATAGACACCATTACCATTTTGATCGCAAAAAACCTGCACCTCAACATGACGCGGGTCTAATAGATATTTTTCAACCAGCATGATGTCGTCGCCAAAACTGGATTTTGCTTCTCGTTTTGCAGCAGTCAACCCTTCGTCAAATTCTTTAGCCGAATGAACCTGCCGCATGCCTTTACCGCCGCCACCGGCAGCAGCTTTGAGTAATACTGGGTAGCCCACGGCATCTGCAGCGTTTTTCAAAACTTCAATTGTCTGATCGTCGCCGTGATAGCCGGAAAGTACTGGGACACCAGCAGCTTGCATAATGTGCTTGGCTGCAGATTTGGAACCCATTGCCTTAATAGCTTCAACGGGAGGACCTATGAAAACGATGTTGCGTTGCAGACAAAGCGCGGCAAATTCAGCATTCTCTGACAGGAATCCATAGCCAGGATGAATGGCTTGTGCGCCTGTGAGCTCTGCTGCGGCTAAAATCCGCTCCTTCTGGAGATAAGAATCTGCCGGCGCGGAACCTCCCACATGAATAGCTTCGTCCGCGAGCTCGACATGAAGTGCGCTGGCATCGGCATCGGAATAAATCGCGACAGTCTGGATGCCAAGTTTTTTTGCGGTTTTGATAACCCGACAGGCAATCTCGCCTCGATTTGCGATGAGTATTTTAGTAAACATAGGTCTTGTCCTACATTCGAAACACGCCGAAGCGTGTTTCTTCAATGGGTTTATTCAGCGTTGCAGAAAGTGATAGTGCGATGACGCGACGAGTGTCTTGAGGAGTAATGATGCCATCATCCCAAAGTCTCGCAGAAGCGTAATAGGCATGCCCCTCAGCTTCAAAGTTATCAATAATTGGTTGTTTGAACCCGGCTTCATCTTCCTCGGACCAGGTTTCGCCGGAAGCTTCAATTTGAGTACGCCTTACCTGTGCAAGCACACCGGCAGCCTGCTCGCCGCCCATTACAGAGATTCTTGCATTGGGCCACATGAATAAAAAGTTTGGGTCGTAAGCTCGGCCGCACATACCATAATTACCCGCGCCGTATGAATTGCCGATGATGATGGTGATCTTGGGCACCTTCGCACAGGCAACCGCTGTCACCATTTTTGCGCCGTGCTTTGCTATCCCTGTAGTTTCATACTGCTTGCCCACCATAAAGCCAGTAATGTTTTGTAGAAATAGTAGTGGTATTTTTCGTTGACCGCACAGCTCGATGAAGTGCGCGCCTTTCTGTGCTGATTCGCTGAATAAGACTCCGTTGTTTGCGACGATACCTACCGGGTAGCCGTGGATGCGGGCGAAGCCACAGATTAAAGTTGTGCCGTAGCGTGCCTTAAATTCATCAAACTCTGAGCCGTCAACAACACGGGCGATGATTTCACGAACATCAAAGGGCTTCTTGGAATCTTTCGGAATGATGCCGTTCAGTTCAGTCGGGTCATATAGCGGTGCTTTGGGTTCGGTGACATCCAGCGTAATTTGTTTGACTCGATTCAAGCGGCTGATCCGGTCTCTAGCGATTTTAAGCGCATGAAGGTCGTTCAACGCGTAGTGATCGGCGACACCAGATTCCCGGGTGTGAACATCGGCGCCACCCAATTCCTCGGCGGTGACTTCTTCCCCCGTCGCGGCTTTAACCAGTGGTGGTCCCGCAAGAAAGATTGTGCCCGTATCTTTTACTATGATTGATTCATCTGACATTGCAGGCACATAAGCGCCGCCGGCGGTACAAGAACCCATTACGACGGCAATCTGGGGAATGTTCTCAGCAGACATGTTCGCCTGATTGAAGAATATACGACCGAAGTGATCTTTGTCTGGGAAGACCTCATCTTGGTTGGGCAGGTTTGCCCCACCAGAATCAACCAGATAGATACACGGTAAGTGATTTTCCCAGGCGATAGTTTGTGCGCGAAGATGTTTCTTTACTGTGAGTGGGTAATAGGTGCCGCCTTTAACGGTCGCATCGTTAGCAATGATGATACATTCTTGGCCGTTAACCAAGCCAATTCCCGTGATAATACCTGCCGACGGAATAATGTCGTCATAGGTTTTGTGTGCCGCGAGCTGGGATAATTCAAGGAAGGGAGTACCTGGATCGATGAGTGCATCTATCCTATCCCGTACCAGTAGTTTTCCTCGGCTGATGTGACGCTTTTGATTTCTTTCGCCGCCGCCTTGTTTTATGCCTGCAACGACGCTGTTTAACTCATCGATCAATGCTGACATGTAACTGGTGTTGTCAGAAAACTCTTCGGACCGTGAGTTAATTTTCGAAGTAATAATGCTCATTCTCTATACCTTCTGCCTTCGATCTTTGAAGGGCGCTTGTTTTAATGCTTAGCTATCTTTACCTATCTTTAATCAGGCTGATTCAGCAAATAGTTCGCGACCAATCAACATGCGCCGGACTTCAGAAGTGCCTGCGCCAATTTCGTAGAGTTTGGCGTCGCGTAACAATCTTCCCGTTGAAAATTCATTGATATAGCCGTTTCCACCCAATGCCTGTATCGCTTGCAATGCCATTTGGGTGGCTTGTTCAGCGGTGTACAAAATAACTGCAGCAGCATCTTTTCTACTTTCAAAGCCTTTATCACAGGCACGTGCCACTGCGTAAAGATAGGCGCGACTGGCGCTGAGCGAGGTGTACATATCTGCCAATTTGCCCTGCATTAATTGGAATTCACCAATCGCTTGACCAAATTGTTTTCGGTCATGAACATATGGTAAGACGACATCAACACAAGCTTGCATAATACCTAATGGCCCGCCGGAGAGAACCGTGCGTTCATAGTCGAGTCCTGACATGAGCACACCGACACCTGCGCCTTCTTTGCCCAGTATGTTTATCGCGGGCACTTCACAGTCTTCAAAAACGAGTTCGCAGGTATTTGAGCCACGCATGCCAAGTTTGTCTAGTTTTTTTGCTCTGGAAAATCCAACAGAGTCGCGTTCAACGATGAAGGCTGTAATACCTCTGGATCCTTGTTCGGGGTTGGTTTTTGCATAAATGACATAGGTGTCTGCGTCGGGACCATTTGTTATCCACATCTTATTCCCGTTTAGCACATAGACATCGCCTTTTTTATCCGCGCGGAGTGTCATGCTGACGACGTCTGATCCTGCGCCGGGTTCCGACATGGCTAAGGCGCCGATGTGTTCGCCCGAGCACAATTTTGGTAGGTATTTGCTCCGTTGTTCATCAGTGCCGTTTTTCGAAATCTGGTTTACACAAAGGTTGGAATGCGCGCCGTATGACAATCCAACAGAGGCGGAGGCCCTGCTGATTTCTTCCATTGCAATAACATGTGCAAGATAGCCCATATTACTACCACCATACTCTTCTGATACGGTAACGCCGAGTACGCCGAGATCCCCCATCTTTCGCCATAGATCCATCGGGAATTCGTTCTCCTGGTCTATGGCCATGGCACGCGGCGCAATCTCAGTCTCGCTGAAACGCCTTACCGTTTCCCGCAGCATATCAATATCTTGACCCAGATTGTGGTCCAGCATCGCGTAGGATGAGCTCATGGTCTACCTCCAAATATGTTGTGTTGATTAAGTCCCTGTTAGCGCTTCATTGCAGTTTTGTTCCCAGGATTCCAGATCCACGACCATGGCATCTAAATCTTCCTGTTGCCTGATAAGTTGTATCTTCTTTTCCTGAATCTTTTTAAGTAATGCCTTCAGCTGCTTCCTGTTGTTGGTGCCAGGGTCGTACATTGAGATAATTTCGCTACTTTCCTGTAGATCCAGACCGAGGCGTTTTCCTCTGAGTATTAGTTTGAGTCTGGCTCTGTCGCGGGCGTTGTAAACTCGAATTTGGCCCTGTCTTGTTGGCGACAGTAATCCTTTTTCTTCATAGAAACGCAGCGTCCGAGTCGTGATGTTGAACTCAGCTGCAAGGTCGCCTATGGCGTAGGTCTTTGTCGAAATCATCGGTTAGCTAATCAGTAATTTATGCCAAGCGCCAGATTAACGTTTACGTTAACGTAAAGCAACAACTCCTAAAGGGTACGGCTAGTCGCAGGAGGGGGTAAATAGATAACAGTGGCCCATTAGGGCCACTGTTCAATTCTTGGCTGGAACGGGGTCTGTGTTGGTGAGTTCTATCAATTATGTTTCAGAGTGTGTGCAATAAATTATCTCAATGCGAGTGAAGGCGCTTATTACGAGTTGCCGCAGTGCCAGCTAAACCTCGCATCAAAAGCAACCAGCTGGTGGGCTCGGTTACTCCGAACACTTCTACTTCGTCAATGGCGTCGCCGCTGTTCACAAATGTGATTTTGTTAAATTTTGCAGCGACTACACTGGCTTGTAGATCAACCAATACAGAGTCTCGAGTGTTTAATACTGCGACGTTACCAGAAATGAATGTTGTGTAGCCTGTTAATTCATTTACAGAATTGCCATCAGCGAAAACACAGTTTACTAATGCGTATTCAATCGTAAATGAACTCGAACGACGGCCACTAAAGTTGCCAAGGCGATCCCGTCCAAAGTGATCTAGCTTATGTATTGGATTGACCCCAAATCGATTGTTAGCGATGATTTTGCTGTTACTCCAATCCAGCTTTTACCGTTGCTGTAACAACCGTCATTGATATGGGTTGAGTTGTGTATCGCCGCACAGCCTGACAATCGAAGGGACGGCTGAACCACCAATAATGGTTAGGTTGTCATTGGTAACGTAAGCTTGGTAATCATCGTTCTGGCTTGCATAAGTTGGTGTTAGCTGAGTTGGGCCAACTAGAGTTGATGCTGACGATGCTTTACAGTATTACTTTCTTATTCATTATTGTGATCTCAATGACAGGCGTTTGATTGATAGGGTCTACCCAGGGCTTGTTGTTGCAGGCAAGGTGTTTGCTTGTTATTGGTTTCAGGAAAGCCGTGCGTGAAGAATATCTTTTAAGGAAGTGCAAAATTGCGCCAGAAAAATTAAGCATATACCTATCAATGAGTTAAGGTTTTGTAAAAGAACAGAGTTTAGGATGTGTAAAAGTACTCGACATTTTCGAAGCGTTCGACTCATGTTGTTCAGAAGTAAAGCTTGCACAGAGACTAGACACTGTCTCTCTGCCTGCAATGTCTTCTATTTTAAGCAGAGTTTACCGGTAGCGCATGAGAGTGCTTGATCGGCTTCAAGCTAAAGGAAGACTCCACATGTTGAACACCTGGGTACTTGAGAATGTCCTGCATGCAAAGTTCAGCAAAGTGATCCATATCTCGAGCGACAACTTTCATAAGGAAGTCATATGCCCCGCTCATGGCGTGGCATTCGATGATGTGCGGCTCTTCGGCAACACATTGATGGAAACCGTGTTGTTCTTCATCCGGTTGCCGCTCCATTCTAACGCTGACATAAGCAGTGACTTGTAGCCCTAGTTTACGCTGGTCCAACAAGGCGACATATTTTCGAATAATGCCAGATTGTTCGAGTAGCTTAACCCGCCGAAAAGTAGGTGACTCTGACAGACCCACAAGCTCTGCAAGCTGCACGTTAGGTAACCGACCGTCTGCCTGTAATGAATGCAAAATTTGCTGTTCAATTCTATCCATAAGCTACATGTTGGAATAAAATACTAATAAATTCCACTAAATAGAATATATTCACCAATTAACTGCCAAATATCAGAAAATGCGCCGAAATATTCCACTGAGCTTGGGCTAAGATTTGTCTCACCGAAACTAAGTCGTCCTCTATTAAGCCTGATAGGCGAATAGACAAACTGGAGAATTGAGATGAACAACCCGATGGGACTCGATGGATTTGAATTTGTAGAATTTTCAGCACAGGAGACTGGCAAGCTTGAGCCGGTTTTCGAAATGCTTGGGTTTAAACATGTCGCGACCCATCGATCCAAGGCGGTGCATCTTTGGCGTCAGGGTGATGTGAACTTTATTGTTAATTATGAGCCCAAGAGTGCTGGTTATTATCACGCAGAGGAACACGGACCCTGCGCAAGTGGTCTTGCATTTAGAGTTAAAGATGCACAACAGGCATATGATCGGGCGATTGAGATGGGTGCTCAGCCAATTGATATCCCCACAGGTCCTATGGAACTTCGATTACCCGCCATCAGAGGTATTGGTGGTGCGCCGCTGTATTTGATTGACCGTTACGAACGTGGTTCAAGCATCTACGACATAGATTTCAATTACCTCGATGGTGTAGATCCATACCCTGAGGGATTGGGCTTGGAAGTGATTGATCACTTGACGCACAATGTTTACCGAGGTCGTATGGATTACTGGGCTAACTTTTATCAGAAGTATTTTGACTTCCGAGAGATCCGTAATTTTGACATTCAAGGTGAGCAGACCGGCCTGCTATCTCGTGCGATGACAGCACCTGATAATAAAATACGAATTCCTTTGAATGAAGAAGGGCGTGGGACTGGTGAAGGACAAATCGAAGAGTATTTGCTGCAGTATAACGGTGAGGGTATACAGCATATTGCATTTTCCTGTGAAGACCTACCGAAGGTAATGGACCGGTTAATCGAACAGGGAGTACAGCTTATGAAACCACCACCAGCATCTTACTATGAGATGTTAGAAGAGCGGTTGCCTGGTCACGGTGAATCTGTTGAAGAACTTAAAAAACGCGGTATTTTGTTAGACGGTAGCGTAGAGGGCGGTGAAAGTAAGCTGCTGTTGCAAATCTTTTCTGAGACGATGGTAGGGCCAATCTTTTTTGAATTCATTGAGCGCAAAGGAGACGACGGCTTCGGTGAAGGAAATTTTAAAGCACTGTTCCAGTCTATGGAACGCGACCAAATGGCTCGCGGAACTTTGGAAGAGTCAGTAGATACAATACGGGAGGCAAGCGCGTGATGTTAAAACGGATTCATCACGTTGCTTACCGATGTAATGATGCAAAAGAGACGGTAAATTTCTATCGCGATGTTTTGTCTATGGAATTTAAGCTCGCGATAGCGGAAGACAAGGTACCATCAACGGGAGCTCCAGATCCTTATATGCATGTCTTTCTCGATGCTGGCATGGGTAATGTATTAGCCTTTTTTGAATTACCAAATGCGCCTAAAATGGACCGTGACCAGAATACGCCAGAATGGGTGCAGCACATTGCATTCGAAGTTGAAACCTATGAAGAGCTTACGGCCGCCAAAGCAAAGCTGGAGTCGAGAGGTATAGAGGTTTTGGGTCCAACCAATCATGGTATTTTTGATTCAATCTATTTCTTTGATCCCAATGGTCATCGGCTCGAGTTGGCTGCTAACAAAGGTACCGAGGAACAGCTAGCCGAATTAAAGAGCGTTGCGGATGCAATGCTTGACGAATGGTCCCAGACTAAAAAAGCACCTGGACACGCCAGTTGGCTTCATGAGCTAACTTAGGAGGGCGTTTTGATTAACCATACCCACGATGTAAACCTGCGTAGCTATATCGAGTCTGCCAATCAGTCAGGTGCGAATTTTCCCATTCAGAATTTACCCTTTGCGGTGCTGCGCCGAGCGAACTCGCAAGAAGAGTTTCGAGTTGCTGTTGCCATTGGTGATTTTGCGCTCGATCTGACCGCACTTAAGGAAACCGGCGTACTGTCTTCCGTGGCATTAGATGCGTGTCTGTCATCAACACTTAATGCTTTTATGGCATTGGGTGCTTCAGAATGGTCGGTGTTGCGCGCCGATATTTCGCGACTATTAGCAATGGACTCTGAACATGCGTCTGCTATTCAACCCTGCCTGATTCTGTTAGCTGAGGTCGAATATACATTGCCTGCTAACATTGGCGACTATACCGACTTCTACACTTCTATTCATCACGCAACCAACATTGGTAAACTGTTTCGCCCCGATAACCCTTTGCTACCCAATTATGAATGGGTGCCCATTGGTTACCACGGCAGAAGTTCCTCTATCGGTGTTTCAGGTCAGCGTATCCAACGGCCAGCGGGACAGCTAAAGCTGCCAGATCAGGATGAACCGGTGTTGGAACCCTGCCGACGTCTTGACTATGAATTAGAAGTTGGCATCTTTGTAGGATCATCGAATGAATTGGGTCAAGCCGTAGCTATTGGCGACGCAGAAAACCACATCTTTGGTTTGTGCCTGCTCAACGATTGGTCTGCTCGGGACATTCAAGCCTGGGAATATCAGCCGCTAGGGCCATTTCTAGCAAAGAACTTTGCCTCAACAATTTCTCCCTGGATCGTAACGATGGAAGCGTTAGTGCCATTTCGAGCACCATTTCAGCGAGGCAGAGGCAGACCAGCCCCGCTTGCCTACCTGAGTTCTGACGAGAACGCCGCATTGGGTGCGGTAGATATGCAGTTAGAAGTTTTTCTTCAGACTCAAAAAATGAAAGATATGGATCTTGCTCCAGAACGATTATCGGTCAGTAATTTCACTGACTCTTACTGGACCATGGCCCAAATGCTGACACACCATACGGTTAATGGCTGCAATATGCGCTCCGGCGATTTACTGGGTAGTGGCACAATGTCAGGTCAAGAAGCGGGTAGTCAGGCAGCCTTAATTGAAATTACTGAAGGTGGTACCTCGCCACTAAAACTAAAAAACGGAGAAGAGCGATCGTTTCTCCACGATGGCGACACTGTCATCATGAATGCTCGTTGTGATCGAGCAGGCGCTGTTGGCATAGGCTTTGGTGAAGTGATCGGTACTGTAGAGCCCGCAATGAAGAGGTGATTGACAATGATGAAGCTCTACGACTACCCCCGGTCTTCTGCAGCATACAGAGTGCGCATTACTCTTTACCTGAAGTCGATTGAATATACTCCTATTCCAGTAAATCTACTCGCTAATGAGCAATCTTCGACAGATTACATTTCAATAAATCCACAAGGATTGGTGCCGACTTTGGAAACTAAAGAGGGTACGAAGATCAGGCAGTCGCTGGCTATTTGCGAGTACCTTGAAGAAATGTATCCGGCACCGGCGCTATTGCCTACTACTGCAATAGATCGGGCGAAGGTGCGCGGATTAGCAGCGCTAGTGGCAAGTGATATTCATCCAATCGCAAATTTGCGAGTTCGCCATTACCTTAGTTCAGTGTTGGCAGTTGATGAAGCGGCAGTAGGGCAATGGAGTCAGCATTGGATCAAGGCAGGTTTACGAGCCTATGAAACTATCCTTAATGAATCGCCCGGTGCTAAATACAGCTGCGGAGAAGCTGTTAGTTTTGCGGATGTTTGCCTAGTCCCGCAAGTTTACAATGCTAATCGTATCAAAATGGATATGACCAATTACCCCTTGCTTCAGGCTGTCGCTGATCGGTGCAATCTGCTACCCGCATTTATCTCCGCTCACCCATAGTGAGACAGTTAACTCAATTACAATCAGGCTAGCTTTCGTATCGCCCTACCCAGAATTATAATGAATCACCAGAACCAATGCGCGCCTTTGTATTAGACGTTAAAGTTTCAACATTCTCGCCAGATTGTTTTTTTGCATATCCGAAGATCCACCGACAATCGGCATTCCCAACAAGTCTCTTACGTGTCTGTTCATATCGTAGTCATCGGATAGTGCGTAGGCACCCATGACTTGCTGGCAGGCGAGGGCGATTTCAACTCCCGTATCTGCAACAAACAGCTTTGCCATAGACGTTTCTACGGCACAAGGTAATCCTTGATCTGCAAGCCATGCACCGTGGTAAAGCATATGGCGCGCGGCTTGTAGTTTTGTTCGGGCGCTCACCAGTTTATGGCGTATTGCTTGATGTTGGGCAATGGGTTTGCCAAATTGTTCGCGCTCCTGCGCATACTGCCAGGCTTCTTCAACGGCGGCGCGTGCGATGCCGTAAGCGACCGCCGTGATTTCTATTTTCTCTACATCGAGCGCGCGACCTGCCAATAATTTCCAGCCCTGGTTCCACATCTGCTCGCCGCCAACGATCGCGTCCTCTTCGACGCAGACGTCATCGAAATAGACATCCATTGATGCTGTATATCGCAGGTTGCTGTGTTCGATAGGTTGCATCGAGACACCGGGTGCGTTAGTTGGAATGAGTAGGAAAGACAAATTTTTATGTTTTTCTTCCTCTGGGCCTGAACGCACCAGACAGTAGATGTAGTCTGACCAGTCTGCGCCGGTACACCACCGTTTTGATCCATTAACAATTATTTTATCACCTTTTTTTCGCGCAGTGGTTTTAACATTTGCTAGGTCGCCGCCGACATCTGGTTCTGATAAGCCGTAACAAAGTAACAACTCTCCTTTGGCGATACGGGGCAGTAAAGTTTCTTTTTGTGCGCTCGATCCATTTTCTGAAATATTCATGCCACCATAAAATGCAGCATGTATATACGGCCCTGCGATGAATGCACCTGCCTGTGAAAGCTCTTCAATGACAGCTACGGCTGCGACAAGGTCTTGGCCGACACCGCCAAACTCTGGTGAAATCGTTAATCCGATATAACCCATATCTGCGATTTCCTGAAACAGGTCTCGTGGCCAATTATGGCTTCGGTCCCATTCCCGCCGCTTTTCACGCGGGGCTTTCTCTGCGATAAACCGTTGCAGCTGTGATCGAATTTGCGTGATATGTTCTGGTTCTGGGGCAAATGATTCCATCGGTTAGTTACTCTCCTGTTAGTTTTGGTTCACGCTTTTCCCTAAAGGCATCAACTGCTTCTTTGCGGTCTGAATGAAAATTTGAAACACTTTCCCAGGCGACAGCTGCATCCATGACTTGTGCAGCAAGTGCGCGAAGTGGGATGTTGGCAACCGTCTTGGTCCAGCGAACGGCCCATCTTGGATTTCCCATCAGCTTTGTGACAATCTCTTGAACTTTTTCATCGAGCGCATCGGCAGGTAGAGCGTAATTGATGAGTCCTAATTCCTTCGCTTCAACAGCAGTCAGTAGATCTCCGGTCATGAGCAGTTCCTTTGCTTTCGCATAACCAATGAGCTGTGGCCAGATTAGAGCGCCACCGTCACCGGCAACTAAGCCGACTTTGACGTGCGGGTCGCCGATTTTTGCTGTCTCATCTGCAATGATAATATCGCAGAGTAATGCAATGGTCGCGCCTAGCCCTGCAGCTGCGCCGTTGAGTTTACATATGATGGGTTTTTCCATCTCTAGCAAAGACGAAACGATGCGTTTAGCATCCCATGCTATTTCACGAAACCTGCTCGGATCTGCAATTTGCTCGTCGAACCAATCGAAATCTCCACCCGCACAAAATGCGCGTCCGCGACCTGTTAATATGATGATGTCGCTTTCCGAGTCTCTTTGAAGATCGTTAAAAATACGTGCCAATTCATCATGCATTGCTTCGTCCACACCGTTAACTGGGTGATCTGAAGTGATGGTAGCGGTTAAAACTCGATCATTTCGAGTGAATACGAATCGGGAATAATCAGTTGTTTCGATGTCGAATATTTGGGGCATTGAGGTTTCCTTTTGTTTTTAGTTCGAAGACACTATCACAAAGCTTTGTTAAGCTCTGAATTCGTATCGCACAAGCTAGTGAGCGTCTAACGAACTAGTTCTGCAGTTCGCGAGCCCCGTAATGCATTTACCAGCGTCAAGGTTTCTATATAATCAAGTTGATCAAGGTGCAGAGAACGCTCTGCGACCTCCCCGTTCGCGAGCAACTCTTCACGTAATGTGCCGGGTAGCAAACCATCGCTCAAAGGTGGTGTATAACGTTGACCGTCCATTGTATAGATGATGTTGGCGATGACCGATTCCGTTACATATCCGTTGGTGTTATATAACAAAGCTTCAACACCCTCGGGTACTGACTCAGCAGCCTGGTTATATAGCAATCGGTTTGTCGTCTTGTGATAAAGCGAAACGCTATCGGAACTCACGGGGTTTTTCGATAGTGTTACGGGTTGAGGGCTATCCGATACTGTCAGCAATTCAGCATTGATCTTGCTGTTGCCCAACTTATCCACACGAAGGCGCAACTTGTGTAGCTGGGGCGGTAAGTCTTTTAATGTCTCCATCAACTTTTGTCGAATGAGTGACAAGTCAATTGTGAAAGCGAAATATCTTGCGCTCTCGGACAGGCGATTAAGATGCCGCTCGATTAAGTAAATACCTTTGGTGGGAGACCAGCGCATCGTCTCTAGTAACTCAAAGCCTGGTTCCTGTTTGAACAGGATCTGAGTTTTTGTTAGGAGTTCTGCATATTCATCTTGCGCATCAGAACCCCAGACAATGCCACCGCCTGAGCCATATTGGCTGGTATTCGTTCGTTTGTTCGCCCAAGCAGTCCTTATTGCAATATTAAACAACGCCTGTCGACCTGGCGCAATTAGACCAATCGCGCCCGTGTATATCTCACGTTGCGATGTTTCGTATTGGTTAATGTAGTCCATACTGGCTTTTTTAGGCGCGCCGGTAATTGAGGCACCGGGGAATAATGCGTTGAAAATATTCTGCGTGCTCACCTCACTTTCTGCAGTTACCGTCGATGTCATTTGCCACACCGTAGGATATTGATCGACATGAAAGAGGTTGAAAACTTGAACCGAATTTTTGCTTGCGATGCGGCTTAGATCATTGCGAACCATGTCAGTGATCATCAAGTTTTCCGCTTGGTTCTTTTCCGATGAACG
>JBLHWY010000011.1:0-67530 GCA_047629195.1 Candidatus Azotimanducaceae bacterium | reverse complement strand
CCTAAGAGAAGTCTGGCTAGCTTCAGCAGCTTTTGCTGACAGGGACTATCTTGTCTATCAAGATGAACGCAGAACCTACGCACAATCCCACCTGGAAGTTGCTGCTATCGCAAACTGGCTACGCCAACAAGGAATAGAACCTGGCGACCGTGTTGCGATCGCAATGCGTAACTATCCAGAGTGGATGCTTATTTATTGGGCTTGCATGACACAGGGAATTGCCTGTGTTGGCATGAACGCATGGTGGGTTGAAGAAGAAACGGCGTATGGGCTCTCTGATTCGACACCTAAAGCGCTATTCTGTGATGAAGAGAGACTTGCTCGATTCCAGAATATTAAGTCAGATTTCAGCGATATCAAAGTCATCGGTGTCAGGACCAAAGCTGCTGAAGACGTCGTGCCTTACGGCGATGTGATTCAAACAGCTGGTGACCTACCAGACTGCGTAGTGGATCCGGACGCAGATGCTTGCATTTTTTATACTTCAGGTACGACGGGCAAACCTAAAGGTGCACAACTCACGCACCTTGGATGTGTCAGCAACATTATGAATATCGCCTTTTTTGGCAGCGCATTCGGTGCCACCATGGCTAAGGTCAATAACGTGCCAATGCCAAATCCAGAAGATGTCCCTATTCTCTCTGGCCTGGTGACAACGCCATTATTCCATGTGACCGCAAATAACTGTCTCGCGCAGGCTGCCACCATTGCCGGTGGCAAACTGGTACATATGTATCGCTGGGAAGCGGGTGAAGCGCTGAAGATCATCGAGGCAGAAGGTATTACGAATTTAACTGGCGTGCCAGTCATGTCCCGCGAACTGATATCACATCCAGATTTTGATAGGTACGACACATCAACCCTCACCTCTCTCGGTGGCGGTGGTGCACAATTGCAACCCGACCTTGTCGCTAAAATCGACACCAAGGTTAAAACTGCAAGACCCGGCACAGGCTACGGGATGACAGAAACCTGCGGCATCATCACCAATATTAGCGGCGATTTCTTCGTCGACAGACCTGATAGTTGTGGTCCCGCTGTACCAACTCTCGAAACTAAATGCGTCGACGCAAATGGCAATGAAGTCGCCCAGGGTGAAGTCGGCGAATTGTGGGTAAAAGGCGGACCGGTCATCAAAGGTTATTTAAATCGACCAGACGCAACGGCTGAATCGATCACCGACGGCTGGTTGCACACAGGTGACGTTGCTCGCCTAGACGAAGACGGGTTTATCTTCATCGTCGACCGCGTTAAGGATATGGTTTTGCGTGGTGGTGAGAATATTTATTGTGCCGAAGTTGAATCAGTCATCTTCAAATACTCAGGCGTTGCCGAATGCTCGGTGTTTGGCGTAGAAGATGATCGACTGGGTGAAGAAGTTGGTATTGCAATATTCGCAGAAGACGGAGTAACACTCACTGCTGACGGCATCCGCGCTCACTGTGTTGCACACATGGCAAAGTTCAAAATACCGAGATATATCTGGTTGATGAGCGAATCACTACCCAGAAATGCGAGCGGTAAGTTTTTAAAACGTGAGTTACGAGAGCTTTTGGCTGTAGAAGAGGCAATCTAGTCAGTTCCCGCAAAACATCTAGTATCAAATTTCTTCTGGCGACTTTCAAACGATTGACCGCCAGAAGGAATCCTCCCAAAGATCATCCAAGCTTTGATCTAACGTACGATTCCCTTTTAAATATCACACTGCCATTGCCGATAATTTGCTAATATCGTGCTCTAGCCACACACTGTGCTGTGAGCATCATTCTGGGGCATTGAAGTGAGAAAAAGCATCGTAAAAGCAAAATTGGCCAAGAACGAACCCGTTCTTATAACCCAACTACATTTAACCGATGGCTCTCTGTTTGAAATGGCCAGTCTGATGGGCTTCGATTGTCTGTGGATGGACCTGGAACATCACTCTTACAGCGACGAAACTGCCGCAAACCTAATGCGAGCTGCCAGAGTCGGTACATCGGATATTGTTGCCCGACCTGCAAAAGGTGAATTTATGCGCATGGGACGACTACTAGAAGCAGGGGCAACCGGGATTCTATATCCTCGATGTTCAGATGCCGAAGAAGCACGTGAAATCGTCAAATGGGCAAAGTTTGCGCCCCAGGGCAAACGAGGATTTGACGGCTCCAGCGGTGACAACCCTTATCGCTTTATGAAAGCAGGTGAGTACATAGAAACAGCCAACAGAGAAACCTTCATCATCGCTCAATTGGAAGAACAAAGCGCCATTGACCAGGCAGAAGAGATCTGCGCCGTCGAAGGTATAGACGGGCTAATGCTAGGTCCAGCGGACTTCAGTATTTTGAGCGGCATACCAGGACAAGTGGACCATGAAATTGTCACTGCTGCGAGCGAAACGATAGCCAAAGCTGCGGCAAACACGGGCAAACACTGGGGGCGAACCAGTTCTTCCTTTGAGAAGACACAGGAATATATGGACATGGGCGCAAGGCTTATTTTTCAAGGTTCTGACCTCATGGGCCTGAAGGGTCTGTTGCAGAAATTGAAAGACGATGCCGCGCCTTTAGGATTTACATTTAACGACTAAGCGTTTTTGAAAAGCACACAATACACAACACGCAATCGAAAGTTCGAAAGAATACGAGGACACAAAATTGTTTGAATCAATGGACAAAGCCCCCGCCGATCCAATCATGGGGATTACTGAACTTTACAACAAAGATACCAGCGCAAACAAAATCAACCTATCAATGGGCGTTTTCAAAGACGAACACGGCAACACCCCTTTGTTAGATTGTGTGAAAAAAGCAGAAGCCAAAATATATGCCAATGAAGACACAAAAGCCTATAGCGCTATTGAAGGCTTTGCCGCGTTTAACGAAGCCGTGTTACCACTCATTTTCGGCGTTGAGCATGAAGCAGTAACAAGCGGTCGAGCCGCAACAATACATACACCGGGCGGATCTGGCGCTTTAAGAATAGTAGGTGACTTTTTAAATAAACTCTCACACAGCAAAAGGATATGGGTAAGCGACCCTACCTGGGTCAATCACATCAACATCTTTGAAACAGCCGGGCTCGAAGTAAAACGTTACCCCTACTTTGACAAAGCCAGCAATGGACTCGCATTCGACGCAATGATGGCCGCATTGGCTGACATCCCCGCAGGAGATGCCGTCTTACTGCATGGCTGCTGCCACAACCCAACAGGCGTTGACCCAAGCAACGAGCAATGGCAAAAAATAGCTGACCTTGTGCATGATAATGGCTTAATGCCAGTACTCGACTTCGCGTACCAAGGTTTTGCCGAAGGCATTCGCGAGGACGGCGAAGGACCACTAAAGCTCGTGCGACCAGGTAAAGAAACCTTCATCTGCGGTAGTTTCTCAAAAAACTTTGCCCTCTATAATGAACGCACAGGCAGTTTAACCGCCGTTGCGGCAGACCCGACAGCTGTAGATATTGCCACCAGCCAAATCAAATCTGTCATAAGATCAATCTACTCCAGCCCGCCAGCCCACGGTGGCATCATCGTCAGCACAATTCTTAATGACCCTGAACTGCGTACACAATGGGAAGGCGAACTTAAAGAAATGCGAGATCGCATCCAAGCCATGCGGCAGTTACTCGCAGACACACTCACAGCTAAAGGCGTACCCGGCAACCATTCTTTCATCACCAAACAACGTGGCATGTTCAGCTTTTCTGGATTAACCCCCGAACAAGTCGATAAATTAAAAAATGAACACGCAGTCTACATCGTCGGTAACGGCAGGATAAATGTTGCAGCGATCACACCAACGAATTGCGATGCTCTGTGTGAGGCAATTGCCAGCGTTACTTAGCTTTGGCTAATTCAAATATAACCGTCTAACCAGTACAAAACCGAGGCCAAAATTGACGTCAAAATGAATGCTATTTCTGGCACTCGGCGGACCGTAGCTTGTTTCAAGGTGTCTTGGAAACAAAGGCTAAATGTTCAAAAGGAACAAGATCATGACGAACAACATTATGCTAGTTCAGCTCGCAATCGGGCTATTCTTTTGGGTGGCTGGATCTGCCTTTATCTGCTATCGCTTGGCAAAATATACAAAGACAAGCAGGATGACCAGTGCCCAAACTGGTGCCATTCTTTCCTTAATCCCGCCTTTCAACCTCATCTATATTGCATTTTTAATATATAAGCGAAGCAAGAGAAGTGATGCTAACGACACCAGCCTCTAGCAAAGTACATCAAACCAAAAATTATGTTTATTTTAGCAATGCGTGTTTTGCGAACTTAGATTTTAACAAAACTGCAGGAAAATCAATTGGCGCTTTGATGTTTTCATTAACAAAAAACATAATGGCATCGAACAACCCCCTCAGGCGCCCCTTATGCCGAACACCTCATGCTGAGAATGCGAGTTTTTATATTTCTTCGGCTTTCAGCGGGACGATTCGAAGGGCGGCTGTTTCGTAACGGAGAGCATGAAAAAGAACATACTACTGATTGGCTGGCATCCTGATGTAGTGGACTACGATAAGTGGCCAGGGTTAACGCCAGATAAGCTTCTTGCCGGGCTAGAAGGAGATAGCGGTAGACTAATTTTGCTTGGCCATGAAGCAAAACTAGGCTTGATTGGTAGCGCAGATACTCCAGCAGCCCTTTAATTGTCGACATGTCGCAAAGCATCCAAATGCGAATTTTCGCTAAATAGGAGAGAATAGATATGCACGAAATCATTTGCCCGCACTGCGATAAAGCATTCAAAATCGACGAAGCTGGGTATGCAGACATTATAAAGCAGGTTCGCGATAACGAGTTTGAACAACAGTTACACGAGCGGCTTGAACTGGCCGAGAAGGACAAGCTGAACGCTGTAAAACTCGCCAAGAGCGAAGTCGGTAACGAGATGCAAAAAGCCGCCGCAACAAAGGATGCCGAGATTCAAGCGTTAAAAGCAAAATTGGACACAGGAGAAGTCACGCAAAAACTCGCTGTTACCGAGGCACGGGGCGAACTCGAGAAAGAGAGGGACATCTTGGCCAGCGAGCTTGAGCAAACTAAGCGCGATAAGCAAACGGCTTTAGAACTTGCAGATGCGAAGCTGGCGCGGGAGCTACAGGAAACTACCGCCACTAAAGATAAAGAAATCCAGAATTTAAAATCCAAGCTCGACGCCACCCAGCTTGAGCAGAAGATCGCAATCACTGGCGCAGTAGGCGCGGTCGAGAAGGAACGCGACGAGTTGAAGAGCAACCTTAAGCAGTCGGAGCTTGAAAAACAACTTGCTGAGAAGTCCCTCAAGGATAAATACGAAACACAAATCAAGGATCGTGATGAGTCTATTGAGCGTCTTCGGGATATGAAGGCTCGTCTGTCGACCAAGATGGTTGGCGAAACCCTCGAGCAACATTGTGATACAGAGTTCAATCGCATTCGAGCAACGGCATTTCCTAGGGCCTATTTCGAAAAAGATAATGATGCGAGAACCGGTAGTAAGGGCGACTACATTTTCCGCGACTCGGACGAGGCTGGCACTGAGATTGTTTCAATCATGTTTGAAATGAAAAACGAAATCGATACCACTACAACGAAGAAAAAGAACGAGGACTTTTTAAAGGAGCTAGACAAGGATCGCACAGAGAAGGGCTGTGAATACGCGATACTAGTGTCACTGCTAGAACCTGACAGCGAACTCTATAACTCGGGGATCGTCGACATGTTTCACCGCTTCCCCAAGATGTACATCGTTAGGCCACAGTTCTTTCTTCCAATCATTACGCTGCTGCGTAACGCGGCAATGAAGTCGCTCGAATACAAGAAGGAACTTGCGCTTGTTAAGGCCCAGAGTGTCGACATAACAAACTTCGAAAACGACCTTGATAAATTCAAGAACGCATTCGCAAAGAACTATGACCTCGCCTCTAAAAAATTTCAAACAGCAATCGATGAGATTGACAAGTCAATCGACCATCTGCAGAAAACGAAGGACGCACTGCTGAGTACAGATAGGAATCTTCGTCTCGCGAATGACAAATCACAGGATGTTACGATCAAGAAACTAACTCGACGCAACCCCACTATGGCAGCCAAATTCGATGAGCTAGATAGTCAGAGTTCTTCGGCTGACGAATGAAGCAGTCGATTCAATCCCTAGAGGTACTTTCAGCGTGTTCGCTTCATCAGAGCTCTAGCAATCTAAATGGCAATGTTGAGGTGTAACAGTGTTGAGGTATAACAGTGTTGAGGTCACAGGGTTAGTCTGAAATATATTGATAATCGTCCGGCAATTCGAGCCATGCCAGTGCTTCACCAGAAATTTTAAACACGTTTGTTTCTATCATTTCATCGGACTTGCCTGAATACATTCGACTAAGCCCATAACTGAGCGCCTCTGAGGCTATGATTGCGGCCTTGGTAGGCTTTACTTCTTTGAACTTGCTCATATGATCAGTGTGCAATTCATTTAACCGCTGCAGCCCCTCTGCTGTCACCCCAGAGAGGTCGGCTTGCCTTAGGTCCACAATTTCGCGAAATTTGTGGTCAAAGCTTGGATCAGCTCGTATTTTTTCATAAAATTCGATTAACACAGCATCCCTCACTTCCCCGACCCAGGTTGTGATAAGAATCATATTTTCTTTATCGAGTTTATAGGACAACATAATACAGTCACAATAGCATATCTGAGCAAACCTGGTGGCGACAAATTTGCTCTCTGCGCCATTAGGATGTCGTTCAAGTGAGGCAATACCCACAAACGTAACCGAAGTTGCATCAGCACTAAACAGGTTATAATTAGGCAAGCTTCAAGAAATTCGCAGATGTAAACCACTGGTTTTAGCACCAGTGCTAAAATCATAGATCGGTATTCGGCTCTAAAAAGGTGTTAAGGAACCCGGACGATGCCTAGGTAAAAAGATCTTATGAATGGGGACATGCTGAGCATTTACAAACTAGCCGTTTCAAATTGATCTCGGTTGTAAAACGGATTCATCAGTTATGTTCCAACACAAATTACAGCTTCTGCCTTTAGTCGTCATCATGGTATTTCTACCAGTATCTTTTTACCTTGGCTACACGCCTTTGCTCATCACATATATCTATCTATTCTTTAGCCTGTCTAGCTGTTTAATTTATGCCATTGATAAAAGAGCTGCTAGAAAACAGAAACAAAGGGTCGCTGAAAATACACTACATATATTCTCAATTCTCAGCGGTTGGCCCGGTGCAATCCTGGCGCAACAATGGCTAAGACATAAAACTCAGAAGAAAAGCTTTCGCAGATTATTTTGGACTACCGTTCTATTTAACTGCGGTTTACTATTTTGGCTGCACACAGAAACAGGATCGATTGTTTTGCACGCATTGATTTCAGCTCTGAACCAGTTTGTTCAACAAACTCTTAGCGGGACAATATTAGGAGAAGTTATCTTGGCACTCACGGTTTTTCGCGCATGATTTCACCACAATCCCGCTACAAAGAAATAATCGCCGAGCAACAATTAGCGCCTGATAGCGCGCAATTAGATGCGATAGCAAAGTTAGATGCACTCCACCACGAATTGAAAGTAAAAGAACAATCGCTTTCTTTGTCTGCTGAGATTAACTCCCCTAGCATTACCCCGTTAAAAGGCATCTACCTTCATGGTCCTGTCGGTAGAGGCAAATCTCTGCTGCTGAACATCTTTTTTGAGTGCCTACCGGATCATCTCAAGCTGAGATTGCATTTCCATCGCTTTATGGCGCGAGTACATCGTGATTTACGAGAAGCATCTGGTATGAAGGAGCCGCTTGAATTTGTCGCAGACAGCCTGGCACAGGAATCCAAGGTGCTCTGCTTCGATGAATTTTTTGTATCTGATATCGGCGATGCGATGATTCTCTATCGATTGTTTAACGCCCTGTTCAATCGCGGTGTCACTTTAGTCGCAACCTCCAACATCAGCATTAAAAACCTTTATCAAGACGGCTTGCACCGAAAACGCTTCGAACCTGCTATCGAATTACTACAAAATCACCTACAGCAGATGCACCTTGACGGCCCTGTTGATTATCGGTTCAGTCACGAAATATTTCTACCAACTTATTTCATCTCAGGCGAGGAAGACTTCAGTACGCTCTTTGAGTCCCTTATCGGCGAACAGAGCGGTAAACAGCAGGGCGAAACCACCATACAGATCTGCCATCGCGATATCGAAATAGTAAGCGCGAGCAAACAATTAGTTTGGTTTAATTTCTCTGCAATTTGCGAAGGACCACGGTCGCATTTGGATTACATGGAACTTGCTGACAGATTTAACACCATCATCATCACCGGGGTTCCCGCCTTCTCCGGAGAAGTTACCAATCGCATTAAGGCCCGAGGCACGGAAGATTCAGAGATAGGCTTAAGCACAGGAGAAAGAACAGTGCTTGCTGCTAATCACGATAACGCCGCCAGGCGTTTTATCAGTCTGGTGGACGAGTTTTATGATCAAGGTACGTTGCTATATGTCAGCGCAGAAGTGCCACTCACTGATTTGTATCTCAATGGCATACTTTCAGAAGAGTTTAATCGTACCAGAAGTCGATTGATGGAAATGCAGTCTGAAAAATACATCAAAGCCAATCAGACGGCCCTAAATAACAGGTCGCAGAGCAAGCTCTAACACTAGCGCTAACATTTGTTAACGCTATTACTTAACGTTTGGATTTACGTGGGTTTTTAGGTAACCCGGTATGTTGAGTTTTAAAAGTCTGCTCTCTACCGGGCTTGCCAAATGTTCGTGCGCGCGTCAATGGAATCAGATGCATTTTACCGTTGCCTATCAAATCTTTGCGCCCCATCTTCTTCAGAGCTTCTCGCAACATAGGCCAGTTATCCGGGTCATGATAGCGTAGAAATGCCTTGTACAAACGACGCTGTCGACCCCCAATAGCAGTAGTGACATCTTCAGAATTCTCTCTGACTCTACGCAACGGGTTTTTGCCAGAGTGATACATCGCAGTTGCTGTTGCCATCGGCGATGGATAGAAATTTTGAACCTGGTCAGCCTTGAATCCATTTTGTTTTAGCCAGATTGCAAGATTCAACATATCTTCAAGCTTTGTGCCTGGATGTCCCGCGATAAAATAAGGTATCAGGTACTGCTTTTTACCCGCTTCTTTCGAGAAGCGCTCAAACATTTCCTTGAACTCGTCGTAGGTGCCCATGCCTGGTTTCATCATTTTCGACAATGGACCGGTCTCTGTATGCTCCGGTGCAATCTTAAGATAGCCGCCAACATGTTCCGTGACGAGCTCTTTCACATATTCCGGTGTTCTGACCGCAATATCATATCGAAGCCCTGAAGCGATCAAGACCTTTTTAACGCCCTCAACACCTCTGGCCCCACGGTAAAGATCGATGAGAGGAGTCTGATCGGTATTCAAATTTTTGCAAATACCAGGATAAACACATGAGGGTCGTTTACAACTCGCCTCAATTTCAGCTGACTTGCAACCTAGGCGCCACATATTTGCTGTTGGGCCGCCAAGGTCAGAAATAACACCCGTAAATCCTGGTGTTTTGTCTCGAATGTTCTCGACTTCTGCAAGAATGGATTCTTTAGAACGGCTTTGAATAATGCGACCTTCATGCTCTGTTATTGAGCAAAAAGTGCAACCACCAAAACAACCACGCATAATGTTGACAGAAAACCTGATCATATCGTATGCAGGTATTTTCTCATCGCCATAAGTTGGGTGTGGCACACGCTGATACGGCAAACCAAAGACTCGGTCAATCTCATCGGTCGTCAGCGGAATTGGCGGTGGATTCAGCCAGACATACTTATCGCCATGAGACTGCGCAAGCGGCTTGGCATTATATGGGTTAGTCTCCCTGTGAAAAATCCGAGAGGTATGCGCATACATCACCTTTTCGTTCTTTACTGATTCATAGCTCGGCAGCTTGATGTAGGTGTCAATTTCAAGCCCTGACAGATCTTCTGGAATTTCCGTTGCCGCTGAATCGTAAATCGTCTCTGTGGTTTCAGCAGTTTCTTTGGCGCAATCAACACCGTCATCAGGAATCATCTCGTAAGGGCTTGCTGTGGCAACGGCCGTATCCAGCGTCACCACATTGATGTTGCCTTGCGCTGGAACAGTAAGCTCAAAAGTTGATTCATTCACTTCTTTCAGGTTTTTTGGCAACTCAGAGACAACGTAAGCAGTACCACGAATATCTTTGATTTCCGCAATCGGTTCACCCGTTGCAATCCTGTGGGACAATTCAACAATGGCTCGCTCTGCATTCCCGTAAAGCAAAATATCAGCTTTCGCGTCCATAATGATTGAACGTCTCACTTTTTCACTCCAATAATCGAAGTGCGCAAGCCGCCTTAAACTAGCCTCAATACTACCAATGACGATGGGTACATCGGCATAAGCTTCGCGGCAACGCTGGGAATATACAATGACTGCCCTGTCAGGCCGCTTACCACCAATATTACCTGCGGTATACGCATCGTCATGGCGTATTTTTCTATCTGCGGTGTAGCGGTTGATCATTGAATCCATATTGCCCGCTGCAACACCGTAATAAAGATTGGGGCGTCCTAGCTTTTTGAAATCTGTGGCACTAGTCCAATCGGGCTGCGCGAGAATACCCACCCTAAAGCCTTGCGCTTCAAGCACACGTCCAATCACTGCCATACCAAAGCTTGGATGGTCGACATAAGCGTCGCCGGTTACCAAGATGATGTCACAGCTATCCCACCCCAATTGTTCCATTTCGGCGCGGGTGGTTGGCAGAAAGGTTGCCACACCAAAGCACTCAGCCCAATAGGGTCTGTACCCAAAAAGATGTGGTGGCTTTGCAGAGACTGGCTGAAATGAGCTAATTTGTTGAGACTTCGACATCAGGGATTACTTCTAAGAAATAGGATCGCTGTCCAGAATGGGATGCAGCAGATCGCTATCTTAACTGAAAAGCGCGCAGAGTTAAGTTCAAATTAGAGACAAAAACAGAGCTTGATGCTATTCTATCGGCCTTATTTTGAAGGTGCAGTTGGTATTGGCTGGCAAAACACTTGGTACAGCTCAAGTACGACGCAAACGAAGACATCAATATATTCCATATTTTCATTTGCTTGTATCAATCAGGTTCGCCAAAATTAACTTTTCAGGCCGTGAAACACCCGCCTGACACCGTACACTAATTCAAAACAAAACTTTCCAGACAAAACTTTCCAGACAAAACATAGCAACTGCTCGAAGTAGCAACTGCCAAAAGGTTACAATTTATGATAAAAAACAATAAGTTAAAGTCCTGGCTGGACGAAATGCAAGCGCTTTGCAAACCTGACCAAATGGTCATTTGTGACGGTAGCGCTGAAGAATATAACGAGATGTGGCGATTACTCGTTGATGCTGGCGCAGCGACGCCTCTCAATTCTGATATCAGACCCAATTCATACCTTGTTCGCTCAGACCCAGCAGATGTTGCGCGGGTTGAGAGCCGAACCTTTATTTGCTCTGATGAAGAAGTCGACGCCGGTCCAAACAACAATTGGCAAGAACCCGCGGAGATGCGGACCAAGCTAAACGGATTATTTGACGGATGTATGCGTGGCCGAACAATGTACGTCGTCCCGTTCAGCATGGGCCCAGTTGGCTCTCCTATCGCGCATATTGGCGTTGAAGTATCTGACTCACCCTATGTTGTCACCAACATGCACATCATGACTCGGGTCGGTAGCGCAGTGCTTGAGCAATTGGGTGAAGACGGGGATTTTGTACCTTGCGTTCATTCTGTTGGGCAACCTCTCGTTGATGGCAAGGCTGATGTCACTTGGCCCTGTAATCCTGAAAATCTGTACATTGCACATTTCCCTAACAGCCGTGAGATTTGGTCATTCGGCTCTGGGTATGGCGGCAATGCTTTGCTTGGCAAGAAATGTTTCGCGCTTAGAATCGCCTCAGCAATGGCGCGAGATGAAGGCTGGCTCGCCGAGCATATGCTTATTTTGAAGCTGACCAATCCTGAAGGCGCTTCGCACTATATCGCCGGGGCATTCCCAAGCGCATGTGGTAAAACAAATCTTGCGATGCTGGTGCCGACAATTCCAGGCTGGACCGTTGAAACGGTCGGTGATGATATTTGCTGGATGAAATTTGGAGACGATGGCCAACTATACGCAATTAATCCTGAAGCAGGATTCTTTGGGGTTGCGCCAGGCACAGGAATGGACTCAAACGCGAACGCAATGCTGAGCCTAACCGAGAACTGCATATTTACTAATGTCGCACTCACAGAAGAAGGCGATGTTTGGTGGGAAGGGATGACCAAGGAAGCCCCTGCAAATCTAATCGATTGGAAAGGTAACGCCTGGACGCCAGACTCCAAAACTCCCGCAGCACATCCAAATGCTAGATTCACAGTTTCAGCCGCACAATGTCCGGTTATCGCAGATGAATGGGAAGATTTGAAAGGGGTACCAATCAGCGCCATTCTTTTCGGTGGCAGGCGAGCAACGGTTGTACCGCTAGTCAACGAAGCACGTGATTGGACCCAAGGCACATTCTTTGGCGCGATCGTGTCATCGGAAAAGACTGCTGCTGCCGCAGGTAAAATTGGCGAGCTTAGACGCGACCCAATGGCGATGTTGCCATTCTGTGGTTACAACATGGCTGACTACTGGAGCCATTGGTTGAAGACCGGAGAACAAAGCGGCGCGAAATTACCGAAAATCTTCTACGTCAACTGGTTCAGAAAAGACGACAACGGTAAGTTCATGTGGCCAGGTTTTGGCGAGAATAGTCGCGTACTTAAATGGGTATTCGAGCGCTGTAGCGGAACAGCCGATGCTATCGAAACACCTATTGGTAACCTGCCAACACTTGATGCCATGGACTTCAGCGGCCTCGATCTTAGTGAAGAGGCGATCGCTGAATTATTAAGGGTAGAAGTTGACGGCTGGCTGGCGGAAATACCACTGATTAGTGACTACTTTGATGAGTATGGTGACAGGGTTCCCCCAGCTTTCCGCGAAGAGTTGAAGAACTTGCAGTCACGATTAGAGGCTTCTAAACAGAACGTCGCATAGTCGACACTAGCAGCTTTTAAAAAGCGCATGGCCAGAGAAAAAATAAAAGCCAGTCGGATGACTGGCTTTTTTATGCGCGAATATAAACACCCTCAACAACCCTGCGATAATGAGGATTCGCCAAATTGGGCAGTATCTCATTGTGATGCCTGACTATATCTTTTGCAGACATCCCAGCATCGCCTGTTGTGTGACCGTCCGCCACAAGCAATACATTAAGGTCATGACTCATCGCTGCTCGACAAGTTGCATCAACGCAGTACTCTGTTTGCATCCCTGTGATCACCAGTTGTAAGACGCACAAAAGCTGCAACCTTTCGGCTAGATTGGTTCCATAGAATGCGTCACTGGCGGTTTTCTCAACTAGCTCATCGGACGTTTGATAGTCCATCTCCCTGTATATTTGCCAACCATCTTCGCCTTTCATCATCGGTTCGTACTGTTGATGACAATGTTGAATATAGATAACAGGCTTATTTGCTGCTCGGGCACGTTGAACGATGTTATTTATCGCAGCAACGACTTGCTTTTCATTGTGAGCAGCAGGCACGAGTGCTTGCTGCTCACAATGACTAGAACGGCGCATTGACTGTTTGCGACGAACGGATCACTCATCGCGGTTTTTCACCCTGAACAATGACTCTGTGCATGTGGCGACGTTTACCTTGATAGTCATTGAGCGCATTGTGAAAGAGACAACGGTTATCCCACATGGCCAGTGAACCCTTTTTCCATTTAAAGCGCGTGACATACTTAGCCTGGGTACATATGCTGGTCAGGTGCTTGAATAAGGGAACGCTTTCTTCTCGAGTCCAACCTTTGATCCTGTGCGTATGAGGAAGTGAGCAGTAGACACTTTTCTCACCTGTTTCAGCATGGGTTCGAATCAGCGGATGTTCAAATTCCTGTTCTGCAATCTCAGCGGCACCACCATAATCTTGCGCCATTTCGTTTCGGGCAGCGGCTTGTTTGTAGCTACCCTCACTGCCGTGCACGAGCTTGGGAGTATAGATGCCCGACTCTCTTTCCAGTGTCGCCTTTAAGCCATCACTCAGATCATGGAAAGCCTGAGTCGCATCTGCAAATAGTGTATCGCCGCCGACGTCGGGTACTTCAACCGCATAGAGCAACGTTGCTTTCGGAGGTTTTTCCACATATGAGGTATCGGTATGCCAAGCACCCCCAAAATTCATTTCCGCATCAGGTTCTTTGATGATGGGAATTACGTGAGGGTTGGATTCAACGGCATTCATAAACGGGTAAACATCCAGTTCGCCGAAATTTGCGGCGAACTCAGCCTGCTCCGTAGGTGTTAGCTCCTGATCATGAAAAAACACCACATGGTGTTTATGCCAAGCCGCAGTTATTTCCGCAAGCGCCTGCGCTGAAAGCGGTTTTGATAAATCTACACCCGTAATGACGGCACCCACCGGTCCGACACTTGTATCCACATTAATTATTTCGTAAGCCATAGCTAAGTACCCCTCTTTTAGTAAATACTACGCCAGATCAAACAAAAAACGAAAACAATCCTATGGAAAATAAAAAAGTTATTGTTGTTGATGGTGACGATGCCTCACCTGAAGTCATGATACCCGCCATTAACATTCTCGAATCTATGGGCCTTCCTATCACGTTCGAGCGCCCTCTTATTGGCCAAGAAGCAATAGATACAGTTGGCACAGGATTTCCTGATGAAGCAAAGGTAGCAATCGATAACTCCGATGCGACTTTTTTTGGGTCAACCAGCGGCGCAAGTACAGCTGCGCTATTTTATCTTCGATGGGGTAAACAAACCTATGCCAATGTCAGACCATGTCATTGGATACCGGGATATAAATCTCCCTTAGCAAATCCGGCAGATATCGATTTCACGATAATTCGCGAAAATCTTGAAGACCTTTATCTAGGGCTGGAAGGTGACATCGAAGACTTGCAAGCGCTTAATTTCTATTCAAAACATGCAAGAACACCGCTTTCTGAATTATCGCCCGGCAAATATGCAATCAAAGCAATTACTGAAGCGGGTTCAGAGCGGGTTATTCGTTTTGCATTTGAGCTTGCTAGAAAACGAAACAGTAAGAAAAAGTTAACCGTCACCTGTAAGTACAATATGTTGAGCACTTCGGACGGATTGTTTCTTGAAATCGCCAATAGAATCGCGAAGGAATATCCAGACATCGAGTACGACCATTATATAATCGATGATTTCCTATGCAGAATGATTACCAACCCTCAATATTTTGACGTCATTGTTATGCCCAACCTATACGGCGATATCATGTCCGACGGCGCGGCTGGACTTATTGGAGGCTTAGGTCTCGCACCCTCCGGATGCTACGGTAAGGACTACGCGTACTTTGAGTCCGCTCATGGATCGGCACCTGACATAGTTGGCAAAAATGTGATTAACCCAACTGCCACCTTGCTATCTGCCGCCATGTTGCTGGAACATTTATCCTTTGAAAACGAGGCAGCCAGCTTGGTTGAGTCCGTAAGACGAGTCTATGAAGAAGGAACAGCATTAACGCCTGACCAAGGCGGCCAAGGGTCTACCTCTGATTTTTGCACGGCCGTTCTCAAACACCTTTCTTAGATGTCGGGCTCATCAGAATCAGTATCGAATGATCTTCGGAGTCAGCAGGAAACATGGCAATTAAACGAATCTGGGTAGATGCAGACGCATGCCCAAAAGTAGTTAAGGAAATACTGTTTCGAGCGGCTAACCGAAAAGAAATCCACACTATTTTAGTCGCAAATCAATTAATTCCAATTCCTAAGTCCCCATTTATTAGGGCTGTTCAAGTGCCCTCTGGGTTCGATGTCGCGGACAACTATATTGTTGCGCACGCAGGCACCGGCGAGTTGGTTATCACTGCTGATATTCCGTTAGCCGACGAAATACTGACCTTGGGATGCGTCGCGCTAAATCCTAGAGGCGAGTTGTACAGCAAAGAAAATATCAAGCAGAGGCTCAACATGCGTGATTTTATGGATACATTAAGAGGGAGTGGTATAAATACCGGTGGACCACCAGCCTTGTCGCAGTCAGATAGACAAGCATTTGCCAATCAATTGGACAAGCTCATCTCCAACTAGGCCGCTTTACATCGATCGGACTCGCGCACGCGCGAGTTTCAATGCCGAATTGCGCCAGCAGAGGCGCTCTCAGCTGCCTTTAAGGCCGATGCTCGTGATACTGGTGACAGTTTAGGCACGTATTATTCGCGCGTCCAGGTGCATGACAAGACTCACAACGTTCATTTTCATGCGGCATAAAGCCCCTGGGCAAACTCTCTTCTTGACCACTTTCTGTATTAAGCATGTGGCAGGTTGTACAGCTTTCCTGACCAGGCAGCATAGCAATATGAGGACTGTGATCAAATTTAGCAAAACCAGACCAGCCCGTCGCTCTACCTGCTGCTTTCCAATTTATCGCGTTATCCTGCTCAGTATGGCACTTGGTACATGCATTGAAGTCGTTTTTTAGCTCGCTATAGAGCGTCTGCCTCAAGTTAGCTCTCGCTAAAGTCGCATCATCAGTTCCTTCCGGCACTGTTTTAGTACTATGAACCTTTAGTGCATCAATCCAATTTTTCATCAGGCTATCGGCATGAGAAACCGGACGGTAGCTAATGGTGCCTTCATCAGAATCTACGCGCCAACCACTCATCGTTGACGAGGTCATCCATTGTGTTTCAGGTTGCTCGTCATCATCTGCAGAAACCTCTTCACCGGCAAGATCCTCTGATAATTGCGGAAGATATCGCTGCTTGAAGCTTTGCATCACAAAATTTGCGGATGCGAGCTCATCAGCCATGCTTCTAACATTTGGATCGCTTTCGATTGCACCTAACGCTTTAGCTAGCCGCGTAACTCGGGCCTTATCTCCGTCATCAGTATAATCAGCAAGATCTGCGACCAATCGCTTCAGCGCACCGGCAAACTCTTCTCTCAGTTCCGGTTCATCATTGTCGTCAGTTTCTATCAACCACTCATATAAATCGCCAGCGGCCCCGTCTTCGTCATAGATAGATTCGATTATTGGCAGCGCTTCATCGTCTCCAGCTAAGAGCATTGCCATCATTGGCGTTAGTGCTTCGCCGAAAGCATTTTCACTGGGCCAATAAACATCACCTTCAAATTCAACTTCTGGTAGTTGCAGTAATAACAATGGATTCTTTTTAAGCGCATCACCGTGATGATCATCAGAACCTTGCTCATGACAGCCCTCACAGGTGCTTTCAAAGGCTTTAACATTCATGGTCCTGCCTAATGAATCTGCCTCGTGACAATTTCCGCAGACAAGCTCGCCACCATCAAATCGCTCTTGGTGCTTTGAGTGGTCAAACGAGATACCAGAATTTAACCGCTCGACGGGCGTAAACTGAGGGTGGCCGTCGTTGAAGCTGTTAAAAGAAGACTTGTGGCAAGACTGGCATTGAGAATCACCCATTTGACGGAGATCATGTTCCAACCCACGATGCTCTTGGTGACAGGTTGCACAGGCAATTTCACCGGTCGAATTTTCCTTAGGTCCATGCACTAGCTTAGCAACCATGAGTCGACCTTCAGTGGCACTACTGGCAGCACCATCAGAATCTACTAACGTCTTCTCAAGCGTGATTTTTTCAAGCAGTGAAGGTGCCACACCGTGTACAAAATGAGACTGAGCAAGCCCCTCTTCATCATCTTTAAAGTGGCAATCTAGACACAACGTTGCGCTAGTATCATGCATATTTTCGGCATCAGAGCTTTTTAGCGCGAGGCTCAGCCATGTGCTCCAATTGGTATTGCCAGCCTGATGGCACGACGAACAATTGTCACCTCCATCAACTCCCTCAATCGCCAAATGCGATGGGCTGAGTGTACCCGGGGAGACAAAACTTTGGCTCCATGAGCCGCTGAACATCAGGACTAAGAATCCTAATGACAGTATCGTCACAAGTTTCGTGAGTAGACCACGCTTTGCTCGGATATTTCTCTGCGGTTGACATACGAGGTGTTCGGGGGTGGGACAGGCACAACTGCCATCCGGTTGCGGACCGTCGGTACAAGGACCGCCAAAAGCTTCAGCTCGGGTACAAACCCACCTGTCTGCTTCCTTTACAGGACTACAGTTAGCTTGAGCTTGGGTAGAGCAAAGCCCATCTCCGTCGGGACCGTGCAAACACGGATTACCATCAGCAGACCAACCACAAACCCAATCCTGATTGGGTCGTTCATAAACACTATCTCTGAAACCAATTTCCTGTAATGGGATTCTCACGACAATCCCCCATAAAACGCGTGCACAAGCACCATGTGGGCAGCAGCAAAGATTAGTAGGCCGTAGGTTAGTGGTACATGAAGAAACAACCAGCCTTTCAACATACCTTGTCGGCTGTAATGAAAATCCAAATCGTCTTTGAGCACAAGTACGTCTGAAAGTTGTGTTGCGACCCGTCGTTCTTCTTCGTTCATGTAGCGGTGTAGCGCACCTAACTCGCGTTGGAACTCATTACGCATTCTATCTACCATAAAAACGTGCAACCCAAATCTTCTCGGGCGCGACATATATTCTGCTAAATTTTCACTGTAGTAGTCAGATAAGATTGTTGAATCGTTAAAACCAACTGACTCAATCACTAATGCCTCGGCCTGCTCTCTCAATTCTTTTACGAAACGAGGGATTCTTTCATAGATAACCTCGTTGCCTCTGTGCGCCAGGCTTTTAGGCACGGTTCTAGTGAGATACAAACCTATAAATCCGGAACCCGCTAAGACAATAAACATCAAGTACAAGGTCGACTCAAACATCCCGGTAGGCAATCGCCATCCCGTATGAAAAAAGAATACTAGAAAAGACAAAAGTCCTGCGTATATGTGAAATTGCATCCAGCTAGCAGATTTAAATAAAGGCGGGTAAGTCAGTTTTTTTCGGGCATTGTAAAGTGTTAGGAAAATCATCAAGGTGAATAAAACCCACCCAGAGAAAAAGGCTGTGTTATTTAGCATCACCGAATAGGCAAGCATCACGATGGCAAACAGTGAGCCTAGAATGACTGATATCGTTAGACCCCACGTTCGTCTCTTCTTAAACGTAATCATCGATTAAACCAATCTGACAGCAAGTCCAAATCATTCATGTCCACTCGCTTTAGGGCATCGTGCGGGCATGCTCGCTCACACGCCGGACCACCATGGTGACTAACGCATAAATCACATTTCGTAGCCTTTACAATGGGTCGACCTTTTTGCGGATCTAGCATGACCTCATTCGACTGATCTCTAACATTGACCATTCTAATATTTTCGTAGGGACAACTATTGGCACACGTGCTGCAGCCAATACAAGTCAGATCGTTTATTACAACTTCACCACCACCTTCTGTTCGGTGAATAGCGCCGGTAGGGCAACCAATCATGCAAACAGGATCTTCACAATGCATGCAGGCGTTGGCAACCATATAATGGCTATGAATTCGTCCATGGCGTACAAAACGTGGATTGTTACTGTGACCACTGGCGCATGCTTTGACACACTCATCGCAACGTGTACATCGATCCAGATCAATGAGCATCGTCTGGGTGCCGTTGATCACTCGGTTTTCTACTAAAAACTCCATCATGGATGGATCGAGATTATTCTTTTCAGCGTCGGCCTTTTTCGCCTCGGCCTTTTTTACATCAGCTTTGCTCGTATCTACATCGAGTAAAGATATCGTCTCATCCCTTCGATTATCTAGGGTTTCTCCCCCAACTGAGTTTGGAAGATCGCCTCGCGACTGGGCATTCTTAAGCGATGGGTAAATCAACTTCTCAAATGTTCGAGTCGGTATTCGAACAACGTCCATGTAACCAGCAGCCCTCAAGGTCGCTTGTAGCTCCATCTGAGTGTCTGACTCAGCATTGTGCATGAGCTCAGACAGACCATAGACATCGCCCTTACCCAAGTACCCAAATGTATGTTCACCATAACCGTGCTGTCGGCTCAGTCGACCAAAGCCTGCGCGGACGAGTACAAGACCGTTAGGATACTGGCCTTTTTCCGAAACAATGGGTTCTTGAGACAAAGGATCTACGTCTTTTTGACGTAGCTGTTGATAACTACCATACCAGTCATAGGAACCGAAGGTCTCGAACTCAGCCTCCGCAACAACTTGTTCCCACTGTTCTGCCGTGAGATTCGCAGATTGCAGTAAAGGTGAGCTTTGAAGTGCACCTAACAATCCTCTTGAACGAAACAATTGGTTGACGTGCGCTCTTAGCGCGCCATCAAACTTCATTAAGTCTCTTAGTCCCTGCCAACGAATCTCTAACAGTTTCGTACGGGTCGGATCGGAAGCAAGCACAGTGACTGCTCGCTGAACCCGGCCAAGTGCTCCTAGTTCGCCAAACAGGCTACCTTGAGGCATGACATTGTTTTGGGTTTTTTCATAGGTGTCAGGGAAAAGCTCAAGTACGTTGGGCACATCCTGTGCAAAAACTCTACCTGAACTTGAAGAAGGTTTAGCAGTTTGCGCTTCGGCAAACTGCGGATACAAGCTCGGATCCCTGACTTCGGGAGATTTTGGATTGGAGAAAAGACTCATTAAAGAGTCGAGTGCGCTTCGTTGTTGTTTTTTACCACGACCCAAAGCACTTGGATCAAGACCTTCAATAACGGCTCTGCAATCACCTTCTAGAATCATGAAAGCAGAATTGCCGTAATCACCTACACGAACAACAGCATCACCGTTGTGATAGACCCGTGTCCGTGTATCGTTGCGTAGAATTTCTCGAAGCGGTAAAGACTTCGGAAATTTGGAGGCATCCATTTTAGAAAACGGCTCGATTTCAAGTAGATCATCAAGCTCTTTTTCCGTTAGATCCCTGCACTCGATCTCATTCGGTAAATCTCTACTGAATGGCAAATCCCAACGCTTGGGCTTGTCTCTCATTTGAGTCTGTAACTGAGCCTGCACTTCTGCCAATGCGTCCAACCTTTTTAATTACAGCTATTAATAATGCTGCTTATATTCTTGTGTAACACAACACGCTCAGCTCATATTACTGTTTGTGTGGTGAACCTTTATACTCAGTAGGCATCAGGCCATCAAGAGCAGATAGCGCTGTCCCGTCATGTGAATTAAGAAAAGCCTTAGCCGCCATGCCCAAGTTCATCGGGAGGTCTGCGCCAACCATCGTAGATTCCTGAATCGGTGAAGGTACTGCGCCAAGACTAGCAGCGATTTCGCTTATCGCAACAGCACCTAACACAGCATCTAATTGGCCTCGAACCTTATTAGCTCTCTCAACCATTGCCACGTGGAAATTGCCACCCTTCTCTTTAACATTACCGATATTGGCTAGAGAAGTTTCAAGGTCAACCATTAAGCCTGTGACATAGAGGCGTCGTTTTTGCTCTGCAGTCGAAGGTCTGTTGTTGGGGGTATCTGGTGCACCGGCGGAACTGGAGAAGTTGTGGAGAATCTCGCCCTGAGACCAAGCAACAAGATCAAAATCGCTTCCGGCTTTGTGAGCGCCCGTATTGACAATATTTTCATTCGGAACGGTATGACAGCCAAAACAGTTTTTAGCGATATCATAAATCATTTCAGAATTGATCATGCCCTTGGCCTCAGCTGCCGCTAGTCGTTTCAACCTGCTCGCTGGATCCTGAGATTTACCTGTACCCCATTTAAGATCAGAGGCGCTAAGATCGCCGCCGCCTTTAGAGTGGATTGGCAGCCATTCTTTTGCCGCACCATGACATGATTCACAACTCACACCAAAAGATGCTCGTAATTTGTCATTCTTCAATTCAGAAGTATAGTGACATTGGCGACAATCTGCGGCACGTTTCATGCTCCTCTCGCCCATGTTTTCAAGAATTTCTTTTGCTCGGTCAGTTCGATGACGATCTTTAAAAGTGGCGAAATGACGCGTGTTTTCCCAGGCTTCAGTTTCTAAAGCATGACACGAAGAACAATTGTCATCATTCTTGGTAGGACCAACAATGTTCGCGGCCATCGCTTTTTCTTCATCTTCAGTCAACCATGTTCCGGCTGTTGCTGAAAAAACGGACGCACTAAAAGCCATAAGTACGCAGGATGCTATCAACACCTTGAATGCTTTTCCTATTCCATTTGCAGGAATATTTTTTGGAAGTAACGTGGCTGTCATTGTGAAACACCTCTCTGGGTTTGTCGTAATCGTTGTCTGCAGGGTTATATTTGCAGACCTAGTTTTAAAAATCTCATTATATTACCGATCTCAGTTTAATTCGATCGGTTCAATCTATTCATTACTACATTTGGTAATAGATCACTTGAACTTATGCATCGAGCTCAATCGGTCCCTTAGGAACGCAGGAGCAAGCGAGGCAAGTCCCTTTCTCTGGTTCAAAATCAGTGTCGTTGCCCTGATAGTCGACTTCACCACTAATTATGGTCGTTTCACAAGTACCGCAATTGCCCGCCAAACAGGCATAAGGTATATCACAACCATTTGCTTCCGCAAATTTCACGAGACTATCAAAAGCAGGATCCCAAGGGGCTGATTTTCCTGACTTTTTGAAGGAAACGGCAGGACCGTCCGCCTCTGGATTGGCTTTAATCGCGGGCGCTTTACGACCGGACGCAGGACCGAAGCTTTCTCTCATTATGTCAGGTTTAGGTACACCCCATTCCTCTAGATCGGAAACCAATGATTCCATCATTGGTGGTGGACCGCACATTAAATATTGATAATTGTTAGAAGGTAAGACCTCTTTAAAAAGCGGCACACCTACACGAGATTTATGATGGTAGTCTTCGTCGATTACATCATCGTCAGAAGGTGCGCTGTAACAAATTTTCATACGGACATTTGAATGTTCTGCAGCCACCTGCTCGAGGTGCTCTTTCATGGCATGTTCAGCACTATTCCTCACGCCGTAGAAAAACCAAACTTCCCTATCGCCACCCGATGCTATCACCGCATTGAGCATGCTCATCACAGGGGTGAGTCCAACTCCACCGCCAATCAAGACGATAGGACGATCACTGTTCATATCCAGGAAGAACTTTCCTGACGGTGCTCGAACATCCAATATATCGCCTTCGCTGACCGAGTCATGAAAGAAATTAGATGATAGGCCGGCTGGAATTTCCGGTTGATCTCGAGGACCGGGAACACGCTTAATAGAAACACGATATACGCCATCTTTTGGCGCATCAGATAACGAGTAACAGCGTTTAACCTTACTGTCTTTTTCATCTCCAGGAATGTCTAGTTCAAAAGTTAAAAACTGCCCGGGGTCAAATGATGGGATTGCTTTCTCGTCATGGGGCTTGAGGTAGAAAGAACACACTTGACCATCAGTGCTTTCAACGTGTTTGGTAGCGACTGTAAACTTTCGGGTACCGGTCCAGGAAAGTGATTTACCCGTTTCTTTTTGCTGTTGCTTTCTTGCCCCGCTGATCTGCAAAGCAAACTGTTCTGCCTGTTGTTCTCTGGCGCGTCTCTCGTTAGCCAACCGCGCTAACGCGCCAGTGACGCCTACAAGTACATATGCGGTAACGGCTATCACTATAATAGCCCCACCGACCCACAAATTGTCCAACAGTGCTGCCATCATAAATGCTTAGGCCTTTTGTCTCTAAAATTCATCAAATGTATTTTTATTATTATTTCTTCGACAAACTAGAAATGATTGCCTCTGGAACTCGCCGTTCCGGTCACATTATCTGCTGTCTGTTATTACTGTTTAAGACTACTAGTAATACGTAAAATTACAAGTACGTAAAGCTACAGGTTGTTGGATCAAAACTCCACCCGTAATTCAAATCTACCACCGTAAGAATCGGGCCGGGATTCGTTTAGAGCACCAAACACATCAACCTGAGCGACAATATGCTGCCCAAATACATGCCGGTAACGCGCCCCTGCAGCGATTGATGTATCGTCCCCTGCTCTGGTTCCTTTTCTAGCGCCTAATTCGAAAATGAATTGATTAACAATCGGATTAATAAACATCTGATACCCAATTGCACCACCAACTGAACCGTCTGCACCATTGCTCAAAGGGGCACCATATCTCCCCATGCCAATTGCCGCGAACAGAATGCCAGTCCTGCCAAGTGGACCACCGGTCGCCGGATCACGAGCAGCAGACCTGAAATTGTCGATACCAGCGAACCCGTTAATGTATATGTTGTCGTCTGTCCAAGCAGGTGTCCACGATAGTTCGGCAAACACCAGCGTACCATCTTGAATTGCCGAGGACTCTTTATCCAGCGCCTGCGAACCAACAATTCGACTAGAGAGATTAAAGTGACCGATTCTCCGAACATCACTGACACCCCAGAAGAAACCGTCTGTATCACCATTACGATCTTGCATGTAAAGGAAGTCGAAATTTTGTGTTGCTTTGGGCGTATCGGTGCTGACGAACAAACCATATAGGTTTTGGTTTTCTCTTTCTATTCTGTCACCACGATGAATTTCATTCCAACCATACATAAAGGTAATCTGTAGATCGGATCCGCCTTTCGGTAATAAAGTGTTTCGAGTAACGCCGATTGCATCAATGTTGTCATTAATCAGTAAACCGGCTTGATAGTTAACTGGTTGACGTCCAACCACAAAGCCATAATCCGTCGCTTTTCGGTCATCTTTCGACAAATTAGGAAAAATTTCACCAAAGTCTCCTTCAAAAAAGAAAGTATTGACCCTGACGTTTGTCTCGTCTTGCCACCCAGTATCGTCGGGCAAGCCATTGTCTGGTTCAAACTGGTAAGAAGTAAATTCTCCTTCATCATCTAGCGGGCGTAACCCTAAGACAAACCTCTCAGACGCGGTCAGCTGCAAATTTGCAAAAAGATCCAACCGATTCGCAAATTCAGCAGTTGTCTCATCGTCGGAATGAAACGTCTGCAGAGCGCTTCGGTGAGTACCAAAAACCAACAACGTGGGCTGCCAGACGGCCCCCGTGGGCAACTCGTAACCTCTGCGAATATTACCGGGCCCAAGAAAATCGCCACCTAACTCCAATATTGGATTGGGTCGACTCGGCATACTTTCGAGATCGAGCACCGCGACGGCTTCGTCAGAAATACGGCTGCTTCTTTTACCATCTGGTCCAATACTATAACCCGCACCCTGTGCAATGTTTGAAATCGCCAATCCCGCACCAAGAATAAAACAGGGGAGTAGATTCAAGAACCTCGTCACATTTCCCTTGCCTATTTGCACCTGCTGATCCTTCCGCATTACCATCGTCCACTTTCCTATTATTCTTTTTAAACAACAAACGCCAGATTGGTTATGAGCAAATTCCTCGAACCAATCTGGCGATACTGCCTAAATTCAACACAAATATGACTCAAACTACCCAGTATAGCTCTAAGTCGCCTAGAAGAAGTTGCCTAGTAAATAGCTACCGTCCACCCGCGGACAGATCAACTTCTTTTTCCCAAATTACTTGATGTCCTGCCACTTGATTATCAACGGGATCATCGGAATCTTCATCCCATATTACGACATCGCCGTTTTCATCAACGTGCCCATTAGCAAGCACATCTGCAACTTCCCTTGCACTTAAGTTGTAGTCGAAGCCTACATCTTTAATAATATTTACGAGGTTAACCGGCACCATTGCAGCCTTCAGCTGAACAACTGCTTTAAACGGCGGCTTACCTGAAATAAGCTGTTCTGATGAGACGGTATAGTTCGCCCAGCGTTCGCCCAGCGGCTCAATACCCATCTTGTGCTTTCGAGCACCACCCGGCCGTCCCACCAATACTGTTGGGCTACGCGAAGGTCGCAAGAAGATCAATGGGCTTGCGGAGTAATTGACAGGCAGCACTTGCTCTCTTTCTCCACCGACGATATTTCTGGTTAAAAACTTCGACTGCAGGCTGAACAGCTCTTTATCTAGCGGCAGCTCGTGATTGTGGACATAGCTTGAGTGAAGGTCTAATAAGTCACCATTCGGATCAAGGTCTCCAGATGTCTTTACAACCTTGCCATCAGCGTCTGTGACTGTGACATAGAGCCAAACGAGTCTCTCGGCGTCAAAACCAGTCGGTACGTTGTGGCCATCGGTTCCGTTCTTCACTTGAACTGCGAATTCGATTCCGTCTGAATTTGATTTGACGACATCGATATCTCCAATCAAGTAGCCGTTTTGCAGCAACTTCAACCGTTGAATTTCAATTTCTTTGAGCAACCTCAGATTATCAACAATGATCTCGCGTGCATCGTAACGATCATCAATCGAAGCCCATCGTTCAGGGAACTCATAATCGTCATCAACTTCGTCTTCAAAGTCGTCGCTACCCCAACCTGCTTTCCAGTCAAACTCTAACCACTGGCGGATTGTTGCCATACCGCGTGCTCGAACGTCATCTTTCTCGCTTTCCTCCTTAATTGCCCGAATATCGAGTGGGAATAAGGAAGGAGGCAATACCGAATAGTCAGGCCCGACAAACATGTGATTGGTTAGCTTCCGATCTTTCGTGTCAAGGCTTCCAACTTTCGCGGCGGGACCAAAATCATAATTTTTGTGATAAAAATCTGGGTCTGATTTTTCAGCAAGGATCTTTCCAGGCTCCTTACCCATATGACAATCCTGGCAAGTGACGCCTTTTGCGTTGGCAGGGCTGTTCTTAAACTCGCTAAAAGCTTCCTCTAAGCGAAAACCATTCACCAGGTTGACATCATGACAAGTTGCACAGAACCCCGAGGTATTTAATTGGAATAGGCCTTTAACTTCACCATGAACTTTACGACCTGCTTTGTCGTTATCGACAACTAAACCGCCTTTATCAATGGCGTTGTCTAGCTCAGCTGGCTCACCCAGAGGCCCGTAGATTGCAGAAGTAACAGGCCCGGTCTCAATCGCCAGTCGGCCACTAACCTTGCCATATGACTGGTTTAATCGATGACATACTATACATGTGACGCCTTCCCTTGATGTTGGATGGCGATCAATATTACTCATGAAGACATCTTCATTGAGATTCATCCCAACGGGCGTATGACAACGAATACAAAAATCACCATTGGTACCGGCGGTAAACTTAAGCACAGTTGCTTGCATCGCATTAAAGATCGGGCTCATTTGAGCATAAGCGTGTTGCGATACTGACCACTGTTTATATTGTTTAGGATGGCATTCGCCACATTCAGTCGCGGAAGGATAACCGTCACCTAAGAAGGACTCAGCGTGTGCGGCATCAATTTCATCATTGCTCATTTCCTCGGCGCTCGCAACCGATACTAATGAAACGCTCATGACGGAAAAGAATAGCAAAGCAACTTTTGTCAACGATCTCAGCCCGAACCAGTTTATCGCAGTGTCACATAAACTTTTTGTTGTACAAACCGACATTTAGAACTCCCAATTAACCTCTTTGATTTCAAAACACTGACGTATTGAAAAATCATATTCAACATACTAAATGGCGAAATACTCGCCTGCCTGGAATAGTCAACTATCCCTTTACTGAATACGCCCGTGATCTTCAAATAGATCACTGCCTATGACAACCATATACAAAAAGCATAGTAGCTTCTTTAGAAACAGAAGCTGTTTCTTAGAAAAGCTACCATTGCGCAACAATGCACCGTAATGGTGCATCTCAATCAAGCCGAGAACTAACATAAGGAGTGTGCAGCATTTCTTACAATTTTGGTAGCCTGTGAAAGCTGAAATATTATTGAATAGTAACCACTGTAAATCAGCATTCAGGCAATTATAAAGGGCTTAAAAGCACCACTATACCGACGAAACTTGTCATCCAAAGACTGACCGTTCGTCGAAAAAATCACAAGCGGCACAAAGAAATAGAATTGTTAGCCGCCACGTCTCGTTGGCGGCTAACAATTCACATTAATTTAGGAAAAGAACTTGAATTTAATTGTAGAAGAAATTTACCACTTTTTAGCAAATTTAGGACCAGCTTTAACAAATTAAGTTAAAGCTGATCGGCCAGTTATCACCTCCCTATCTAGGATAGGAACTTAGAGTAAGGCGATAGCTAGTCCTTATCCGAAAACTTAACATCTCCATGGTTACTTCCCGACAACCTATTGATTTTTAAACCAACAGATCTGAAAAGTCTCCGAAACTCACCCAGGAAGGAGTATTTACGGACGGGAACTAACTAGTCAGCGATACGCTCGATTATGGTGCCCGTACCCAGACCACCACCACAACACATTGCGATCAATGCATAGCGCCCACCAATTCTTTCAAGTTCATGGAGTGCAGTCGTAATCAAACGAGCACCGGTACTACCCGTCGGATGACCTAGCGCAATCGCGCCACCGTTAACGTTTACGCGAGCGCGATCGACACCGAGATCTTTCTCCCATCCAAGCACAACTGAGGCAAAAGCTTCGTTAACCTCAAAAATATCAATATCTTCTAACTGCAGTCCGGCTCGTTCAAGCACCTTTCGAGTAGCCGGAATTGGGCCTTTTAACATTGTCACTGGATCGACACCCACCATTGTGTGGGCAATAATTTTTGCGCGCGGCTTCAGATTAAGCTCTTTAACGGCTTTTGCTGACGCCATGATAATAGCGGCTGCACCATCTGATATTTGAGAACTACTACCAGCCGTATGAATTTCCTGACCTGGAACCGCTTTCAGTGATTTTAGCGACTCAATATCCGTCGCTCTTAAACCTTCATCTTTAGAAACAATTTTAGTTTCCCCAGTCGGTTTAAAATCTTCACCGAGTACTGGCGCTTCGATTGGAACAACTTCTCGATCAAATCTACCTTCTGCCCAAGCCGCGATCGCTTTCTGCTGGCTTTCAAGACCAAATTGATCCGTGTCCGCACGTGTAATTTGATACTCCTCAGCAATCATTGCCGCACCCATAAACTGGCTAGTAGGCTGGTAATAGTCGGCGTACTTTTCTCCCATCGGAGATCCGTCTTTCATCGCAGACCCCAGCGGAACACGGCTCATCATTTCAACACCACAAGCCATCACAATATCTTCCACCCCGGCGCCAATCATAGATGCCCCCATCGATGTCGCTTGCTGACTAGAACCGCATTGAGAATCAACGGTTGTCGCTGCCACTTCAAGCGGGAGTCCTTGGGAGAGCCAAGCTATTCGAGCGATATTGAAAGTCTGCTCTCCAACCTGTGACACACAGCCACCAATGACTTGATCTACCTTTTCAGGAGCGACGCCACTCCTCTCCAGTGCAGCTTTTTGTATAGCACCAAGCAAGTCTGCTGGCTTCATGCCGGCTAGACCTTTACCTCGTTTACCATTCGGGCTTCTACAAGCTTCAACTATATATACATCTGACATTTCAACTCCTGGAGTTTGATTTTAATTGTTGGTTATTCGCAGCCGGTGATATCTATATCTAGGCAATTTGATCTTCCGATACCGGTCACATGATAATTATTTGAAAACAGAAGAATATGCGCGAAGGGTTAGAGAAGCAACAGCACACAAACGTGTTAGGCGGGATCATGCAGCCCTCTCGACTTAGGTAGAGACCACCCCCATAAAATAGCGCCTGCGCGTAGGGCCAATGCTCCACCTATACCCAGCCAAAGTGCAAGATTCTTTGATATGTCAAAAGTCATAGCTGTAACGAAGAGGGCTGAACCAAAAAACGCTGCAGTCGCATATATCTCTCCGCGAAAAATGAGTGGAACTTCGTTACATATTATATCTCGCAATACACCACCAAATACCGCAGATACGACTCCCATCATGACAGAAATTACAGGATCTCCTGTAATCTCCAATCCCTTGGCCGCACCAAGTACACAAAACACTGATAAGCCAACAGCATCAAACCAAACAATCCAACGCCTTCTTTTGTCAATAAAACCCGAAAAACCAAAGGTGATCACCGCTGCAACTAGCGCTATCCATATGTAGATGGATTGCTGAATCCAGAAAACAGGAACATCAACCAAGAGATCACGCAGCGTGCCCCCACCAACCGAGGTGATAAATCCAATGACGACAAAACCAACAATATCCAGCCTGTTTCTGGCCGCAACAAGCGCACCACTACTTGCGAAGACAAAGACACCAGCAAGATCCAGCCACTGCAGCACATTTAGATCAATCACGGACAATACCCCAATGTTTCTAAGAAAATATCAGGCAAGCACGCCTGCACCTAAACCGGTGCCAACAAAAAGTGTCCATGCCCTATTGCAATCAACTTTGAAGGGTCATCCTGCCACAGTTCAGTACGAACGTTAGCAACTCTTCGTCCCTGACGGGTAACAATTGCACGCCCATAGGTTTCAATAGGCTTACCGGGACGTAAGTAGTCAATGGAAAAATCGACCGTCTTTGGAAATTTTTCACATGAAGTATCAAGCAGTAACTGAATCACTGCGGTTAACTCCAATAGGGCGCCAATCGCCCCACCATGAATTGCAGGCAGATTGATATTGCCAACAAGTGTGTCTTTAAATGGCATGACGGTTATCATTTCACCACGAGTTTGATCAACATTTACACCAAGAAAACGTGCATATGGAATATGTTCAACGAGGGCTTGCATGTCATCTGCTCGCCCCTCTTCTCTTAGTTGCTGCAAAATTTTCACGAATTGTTTCCTGCCTCGGGCTTTCTTGGTGTATTTGGAGTTCCTAACATGAATGTCGCCATCGAAGTTGCGATTGGATCATTCACATCTTTTTGATAGGCGACCCCTCGAACAAAAGCGATATTATGAGTTAACTTAAAACATTCTGAGCGCACCAACACATCGATATGGGGTTCCGCTGGTTCCATGTAGTCTATTCTGAGATCTAGCGTTGCCATACTAGATTCAACGTCCCATTTCGGATGGTTTCGTACCGCCCAGCCACAGGCATTGTCGAGTATTGCAGTGATAGCACCACCATGTATCACCCCGGTATCTGGGTCGCCAATCAAGTGCTCCGCATAGGGCAATCTAAATAGGCATGCTGCTCCATCTGTGCCCGTTAACTCAAAGCCAATAGCTGCAGAATGAGGCGGCTGATCATGGAATTCCTCCAGGTCATTCATAATTTCATCTCTATAATTCTAATTAAAAATTGATTTTCCGCCTGCTTGACGACCGGCGAATTGCGAATTGCGAATTGCGATTAATATCCTTTCGTGAGATCTATCCTATCTTCAAGTTCTTCGCCTTGACGATAGTGTTTCAGATTATTCATAAATTTCTTAACGATTACCTCAGGATTACTTATCGCTGCCAGGTGAGGCGTAATAGTGACCCGAGGACTGTCCCAAAGCGGGTGACTCGCCGCTAGTGGCTCTTCGTCAAATACGTCTAAAATAGCAGCGCCTAACCTCCCCTCATGTATTGCGTTGGACATCGAGCCAATATCAAGTGTGCTACCGCGGCCAACATTAATGAGCGTAGCACCCTGCCTCACCTCATCTAACACCGCTTTGTTGACCAACCGAAATGTTTCAGGGGTTTCAGGCACTGATAACAAAATATAGTCTGCTGTTGCCACTGCTTGTCGAAGACGAGTTACTGGATAAACTTGATCATAACCCTCTTTGGTTAAGCCACTTCGCGATACTCCAATAGTGCTCATACCGAACAGCTTTGCAACTCTAGCAACGTGCGAGCCTATAGAGCCCGTGCCAATAAAGACAAACACCTTATCCTGCAACGAGCCGGGCTCAAAAAGGTCCCATCGATGTTCCTTTTGGGCATTTTCTAATCGACTCCTGTCGCGGATCTCTGGAAGAATATAAGAAAAAACGTATTCTGCGACGAGTGGCCCAAAAACACCTTTCACACCGGTGAGACAGGTCTCTGTCTGCTGCAAGAGTGGAATAAGCGCTGCGTTCCCCGCCCAGGTAGACTGAATCCAATTGGCGCGATGACCAGCTCGGAGAAACGCCTCCGCCATCGGCGCATTGGCAAGTAATATATTGCAATCGGTCAGGTTTGCAGTAACGCAGTCATGTGTTTCAAATTTCTCAATACTGCCGAGCGCCTGGAGCATTTTACTATAGCTTAACGCTGCCTCATCAAGAATTACATTAGGCAACATACTGTATCCGTGTCCGGCGAGAGTCACACAAGATACCCATCAGTTTATCAACCAACTTCACAATAACCATTGACCGCTTGCCACTAGGTTCACTCGACCACCTACGTTCAGCTCGAAATGGTTATCTGCAACCTTCTTAGCTCGAAGATAAAGCTGGGAAGGTCGTTGGATCTCGTAACCCTGCCCAACCTTAATGTCTAACTCCGCAGATTCAAAATACTCATGCTCGACCAAATAGGCAGCCAAACATCCATTAGCACTCCCTGTTGCCGGGTCCTCGCTTATACCAAACTCCTCGGCGAACATTCGCGCGGAAATTTGCTGTTCATCGCTATACCCTCCCTTACAGAAAAAAAATACGGACGGCGCTAAATCGTTGATGCCGATGGATATTTCATTCAGTGCTTGAGGTGAACTCAGAGGTATTAATAAAAATTCCAAGCCAGTGGAAACATACTGGCAGGGAACGCTTACATCCAACATAGATTCATCAATACCTAGTTGTTCAGATACATAAACATGGTCCAACTGTTTACCAAATATCGGCTGATTCTGACGCATCCACACAATGCCATCATCCGAAAAGGTCACTGGGATTTTTCCTGCGGCAAGATTTAAATCGACAGTAGCTTCATCACTTCGATGCAAAACATGACGAAGAAGAAATGCTGTGCCGAGCGTCGGGTGCCCGGCAAACGGTATTTCTGCGGCTGGGGTAAAAATCCGAACATCAAAGCCACTTTCTGCTGACCCGCCGCAAATAAAAGTCGTCTCGGCAAAATTGAAGGCTAACGCGATATTCTGCATTTCCGTCGTGCTCAAATCAGCAGCATCGGTGACCGTGGCTAATCTATTGCCGGCATAAGGACCTTCAGCAAACACATCTGTTAAATAGTATTCTCGCTCTGACATATCTCTCCCTAATCGCACTTCGCTTCAACTAACCAAGCCGTATACTTCGCGCTATTGTACATCTCTGGATTCGACTTTGACCGCTAAAAGTTACCTGCACAAACGCTTATGATTTACCCGCTTAACTTCAGCATATTCTAAATTGTAAGCAGTCTTCGTCAGAAATAGAAGAGAGTAGATCTTGCTAAGGCGTACCGACACAACACGGTGGATGCCAAGCCAATATAGACCCGTAATAATGAACAAGGGCAAAGCAATTGTGCTATCCGTAAAATTCGAGATAGCCCAGCTTGAATCGAACTCTATGAGTCAGACGCTCTGAACGGGGAGTGTTCGTCCAGATATTCGATTTCTTCGTCAATATATTTATTTTCCTGCTCAAGAAAATTCGAAATCGCCTCCCGAAAAGAAGCATTCACGATCCAGTGAGCACTGTAGGTATGTGTGGGCAGATACCCACGCGCCAATTTGTGCTGCCCCTGCGCGCCAGCTTCGACTCGCTTTAGTCCATGCTCGATCGCATATTCGATGGCTTGATAATAACAAACTTCAAAGTGTAGAAAGGGATGATCTTCGATACACCCCCAGTTCCGACCGAAAAGGCATTCGCCGCCAATGAAATTGATTGCGCCAGCAACATAACGACCTTCACGTCGACACATCACGAGCAAAATACTCTCAGCCATCGACTCGCCGATCAGAGAGAAAAATTCTCGGGTAAGATATGGAGTACCCCATTTTCGGCCACCCGTATCAACATAAAATCTGTAAAAAGCGTCCCAGTGCTCTTCCGTTATCTGCTCACCCGTCAATCTTTCAATCTCGACGCCACCAGCGAGTGCTGCTTTTCTTTCTCGCCGGATATTCTTTCTTTTCTTTGAGGAAAGCGCAGCAAGAAAGTCATCAAAGTGTGAGAAATCCTGATTCTGCCAGTGAAACTGTTGGTGAGTACGTTGGAGGAAACCAAACGAACCCATCTTTTCCCACTGTGCTTCTTCTGCGTAAGTGATGTGCACAGAGGAGACGCCCAGCTTTTCTGCCACTTGGGTTACACCACCTAACAAATGATCTTGAATTGAAGCGACATCCTTGTGATCAGGTACCAGTAGACGTCTACCGGTCGCTGGCGTGAACGGGACCGCGATCTGTAACTTCGGATAGTATTCACCACCAGCCCGCTCAAAAGCATCAGCCCACGAATAATCAAATACATACTCTCCTTGCGAATGGCTTTTTAGGTACATAGGCACAATGCCTGAAGCTTGACCCACCTCGTCTTCTAGCACCAGATGATAGGGTGCCCATCCGGTTTCAGCGATCGCAGAGCGACTTTTCTCCAAAGCATGGAGAAAAGGATACGAAACAAAAGGATCAAATGGGACTTGCAGAGGTAGAAAATCTGATGACACTGGGTTTGCACAGGATTCCCATGCATCGCGCCCAATTTCTGTGATGTCGCTACAGGCTCTTAATGTATAACTCATATGAAGTTGAAATCCGACCCTATCTTTGCAAAACCAATCCTGCGGATAAGTTCATAACTCACGCCAATGAAGAAGTTCACCGGCGCGAGTGTAGTTAAAGCTCGAAAATACAAACTTATAACATTTCGCTGGCAATGAGCTCTAACGCTTCTGTTTGACCGGCGCCAATCAACATATTACCAACATGTCCTTTTTCACCTGCAGCTTTCCAAGCTTGCAGACGCTCGACAATTTTCTCTTTCGGTCCAACAAGATGAGTTGCGTCAACTAATTCGTCAGGAACCGCGGCGGCCGCTTCATCTTTTTTGCCAGCAAGAAACAGGTCTTGGATTTTGATAGCAGCATCTTCAAAGCCAAGCGCCTTAGCGTAATCATTATAGAAATTCTTATCTCTTGCTCCCATACCACCGATGTACAGAGCCATACTTCCCTTAATTGGTGCTCGACAAGCCTCTACATCATCACCAAGTATGCAGGTCACAAATGGTGCTATATCAAAATCCATTAATGTTTTGTCAGCTTTCTTCAGCCCCTTAGTGATACTAGGTTCAAATACGTCGTATCGGTCCGGGTTCATCCATACTGGGAACACGCCATCCGCAAGTTCTGCGCTAGTCGCAAGACCAGTTTCAGTAATTGATGCAGTGTAGATCGGAATGCTTGTGTCAGCTTGAAGGATACTCTTTAAAGGCTTTCCAAGTCCGGTTCCATCCTCACCGTTGTATGGCAAATTATAGTGATAACCTTCGTATTCAGCCTTACCTTCGCGGGCCATTATCATTCGAAGAATTTCAATATATTCTCGTGTTCGTGTGATCGGCCGGCCATACGCAACTCCGTGCCATCCCTCGACAACTTGTGGTCCAGAAGCCCCAAGACCACAAATGAATCTGCCATTTGATAGCTGATTCAACGTCATCGCAGTCATTGCGGTACATGCCGGTGTTCTTGCGGGCATTTGCATGATCGCAGTACCAACTTTCATCTTCTGAGTATTAGCAAGAATCCATGCTGCTGGGGTTACAGCATCAGAACCATAGGCTTCTGCTGTCCAAACCGACTCATAGCCCATGCTTTCAGCCGCTTGAATCCGCTCGATACCAAGATCCATATTTCGGCCAGAGTAGCCGCTGAGTATTCCTAATTTCATTTTTTAGTCCTTTATGAATTTTTAAAGCTAATTTGGCAAAACTTCACAGGTAGAAAACACTCAATAGCTGGTTAGAAGCTAAAGTTCTTACCCGTAAATGCTTCGTAAGTTGCCTGCGATTCTTTAGGAGATACGCATGAAATGATATGCGTTGTAATACCCATTTCACCATATTCTCGAATACGGTCATGGCATTCGCCCATCGAACCTAGAATTGCAATGTCATCAACCAATTGGTCACTTAATGCGCCCGTCGTGCGATCTCTATCCTTGGCCGCCCAACCTTCTGAAATTTCTTTCGCAACGTCTTCATATCCAGCCCACGCAAGAAACGAATTGTATACAGGAGTCGCATAATAGGGAGCAAAGCCACGACGAATGAAGTTTCTCGCATTTTCTTTATCATCACTAACAATTACTTGATGTCGGCAAACTATTTCAATGTCTTCTAATTTCTTACCTGCCCTTTCCGCACCAATTTTGATGTGCTCCATCATTTTTGGCAATGCGTCTTTCGGAAACAAGTTCAGAATGACTCCGTCACTAAACTCCGCCGCCGCTTCAAGCATTTTGCTTCTAAGAGCGGCCATATAGACAGGCTGAGCACCGTCTTCCAGAGGCAGCTGCCGATAGCCTTTACTCTTTACCGTGGTGCCATCAAAATCACTCTTCTCGCCCCTCAGCATACTTTTAATCAACTGAGTCGTTTCTTTCACACGTGACAGTGGCTTTTCAAATTGTAGCCCGTGCCAATTTTCCATCATCGTTTGACTAGAAGAACCCAAACCGAGAATAAATCTTCCGCCCGAGAGTTGGTGTAGTACATGGGCCGTGGAGGCCAAAACGGCTGGCGTTCGAGAAAACACGGGTATAATGGCGGTTCCAATCCGACAGCGACTAGTATTCAGTGCCACTGCCGCAGCAGTTGTGAGCGCATCAACACCGGAACTATCCGCAAACCACAGATCATCATAACCTTCAGCTTCGGCCCATTTAGCTAGTTCTATGGTCTCAAAAACCCCTCGCGGGTCAGGTAGTGTTAGTGCGGTTCTTTGTGGCACTGGCATCGTTATCATCCTCGTATGTTTTATTTTAGATATCCAAATCTGCGTATACTTTATTGTCGGTGCTAAATAATATCCGCACTCGATATTTTGTCCTCATCATGGTCATCGTTAGATGAGTCTGGCATTTTGTCCGTCGACTCTAGACCTGGACGATAAAGATCTTTCTTTTTCGTTCCCGGCTTTTTTCGTTCGTATTTCTTCGCTGAGGTATATTCTGGCTCAAGTAATGTTTTCGCACCACGACCACGCTGCTGCTGAAGTTCACTAACTTCACCGTAGTCTGTTGCCCGCTGTCTTGGCCGACGACCCGCTGAAAGGATCATGCGCTCCATTTCCTCCGGACTTGTTTCCTGCCCATGACTGGCACCAGCTGCACGCGTGATCGTCTCATTCATCAAGGTGCCGCCGATGTCATTAACGCCAGCATTCAAACATGCTACAACACCGGCATGCCCTAATTTGGTCCAAGAAGCCTGAATGTTTCTGAACAAGGGGTTTAACACCAATCGGGATATTGCATGAATAAGCAACGCTTCTCTAAAAGTTGGGCCTTGCCTCGCATTACCCTTCAAATACATCGGGGCTTCCATATGTATGAAGGGAAGAATGACAAATTCGGTAAACCCATGGGTCTTTGCTTGCAAGCGCCGAATCTTCAACAGGTGCCGAGCGATATGTTCATATTTTTCGATATGACCGTACATGATCGTGGCAGTCGTATTAAACCCCTGACCATGCGCTGTTTCCATCACTTCAAGCCATTGCTCAGAATTGAGCTTATCTGGGCAGAGTGTTGCTCGAACTTCATCATCCAAAATTTCTGCCGCGGTACCCGGTAATGTTCCAAGCCCAGCTTCCTTCAATTTCCCTAGGTATTCCTCAAGACTAATACCAAGCGTGTGCGCTCCCTGCCAAACTTCCAAAGGAGAGAAAGCATGAATATGCATTTCCGGAATAACTTGCTTGATGCTATGGCAAATATCGATGTAAGTATTACCGTCGTATTCTGGATGAATACCACCTTGCAGGCAGACTTCCGTTGCACCGCGCTCATAAGCTTCTTTGGTTCGACGCATGATCTCTTCCGGATCAAGATCGTAAGGTCGCCCTCGCAAGTTCTCACTCATCTTTCCTTTCGAGAAAGCACAGAACTGACACTTGAAATAACATACATTGGTGTAATTAATGTTTCTATTTACACAATACGTGACTTCATCACCGGCCAGATCTTTGCGGACGTCATTTGCAGCCTGACAGACGTAGGTTAAGTCATCTCCTCTAGCTTTGAACAAGCGAACAATTTCACTTTCAGACAGCTCTGTGCCTGATTTTGCTTTTTCTAGGATGCCACCAAGATCTTCACTTACTCGTCGCTGAGGAATTTTTGTGACCCTTGCGAGATCAGCCTCAGGAGGATCGCCCACTGCTCCAGCAGACCAGGTTTCAGTTCTGGCAAAACCATCACCATCAATCGCTCTTCGTACGATAGGTTGCATCGCTGGGTCGAGCCAGGTTTCAACATCAAGAGCATAGTCAGGATAGATCGCCAGACGTTCAATCAGCAGCTTTCCCGCCTTAGCGGTTTCGTCTGTAAGGTGGGACAAATGAGGCCATGGCGCTTCAGGGTTAACAAAGTCAGGCGTTACCGGAGACACTCCGCCCCAGTCATTGATCCCCGCACCGACGATTTGTTCCAGCACACCTGGGCTCAAATTCGGTGGCGCTTGAATGTTCATTTTCGGCCCAAAGGTAATCCTTGCCAAGGCCAACGTCCATAACAGCTCATTCAGGTCAGGCTCAGGCGCATTTACCATCAATGTGTCAGCTTTCGCCCTGAAGTTCTGAATGATAATTTCTTGAATATGACCGTGATCGACATTAGCTGCACGTAAAGCGATCAAAGACTCGATTCGCTCACGCCTTGTCTCGCCAATGCCAATTAGGATGCCAGAGGTGAAAGGTATCTTCGCTTCCCCTGCTAGTCTAATCGTCTCTAACCTTAGGGCAGGATCTTTATCAGGAGAACCATAATGCGGCATGCCCTTTTCCAACAACCGAGGCGAGGCGCTTTCCAACATAATTCCCATCGAAACAGATACTTTTCTGAGCTCTGCCAATTCTGTCGCGCTCATCAACCCTGGGTTTAGGTGAGGCTGCATCCCCGTTTCTGCGAACACCAACTCCGCCATATCATGCAGATATGATAGCGTGGAGTCCTGTTTAAGCTCCTTCAGCCCGTCCCGAGCGGCTTTGTATCGCATTTCGGGTCTATCGCCGAGCGTAAACAACGCTTCCTTACAACCTGCTTTCGACCCATCAGTGGCAATTTTCAATACTTCTTCAGGCGTCAGATACGGCGCCTTCAGCTTTCTAGGCACTTGTGCAAAGGTACAGTAGTGACAAACATCACGACAGAGGTGCGTTAGCGGAATAAAAACTTTTCGCGAATACGACACAACATTTTGATGTCCCCTATCGCGTATCACTGCGGCAACATTCATCAAGGCTGCAGTATTATTGGTTTCCGACAACTGGAGAATATCTGCATCTGAAAGAGGTCCTGCAACTGCGGTATCCAGCAGCTCAGAAATTCGTTGTTCACTAATGGTGGTCATAACTATTTATCCGGTAGGTTTTTGATCAGGCAATTTAACTTCGCGCTAATCTATTCTCACTCTGGTTTTTACTCTGGTTTTCATTCTGATCGCTCGGGTGCATCATTAAGCCGGCCTGAAGCAAAAATCGATGGGTCCTAGTTGTTACTTCCTGCCGAAGCAGTATTTCACCTAACACGGCCAGATCATCCGGCGTGTCTACATCCAATCCCAGTCCAGGAAGTTTAGCTATTGATGGTTCAATTCCACGATCCTTAGACTCCTTCAGATGCTTTCTAAAGCTATCGAGGCCAAATAGGAATTCGATGCAATTGGGCGGCGAACAAACAACACAATTTGAGCCACCGAGATCCTCGGCTGGCACAATCAAAAATTCAGGCACACCACTCAATCCAAACCCATCTAGCACAACCTCAAGTTCTTCAACGCTCACAAGCGGTACATCGCCAGGCAGAAAGACCATATTCACAGTACCCTCAGAGGCAAGCAAATCAGCCGCATGTGTTACTGCCGCAATTAAACCAGGCTGTTCGGGTTCAGGAATGACTCGTGCGGAATATGAAAATGCGATTGATGCGACAGATTCGTCATTTGTGACGACGACAACATCATCAATACGATCACAAGTGGTCACCGCTTCCAGCACATCCTCAAACATTACCTGGCATAAAGCACGGCGCTGGCTCACAGACAGATAATTTGCCAGACGCTTCTTGGCGTCATTAAGCTGCTTAATTGGGATAACCGCAGTCGTATTCATTTCAGGTATCATTTTGCCAAGTAGTTAATGTCACTAAAATAGATCAAGTAATGGCTCAGGAAGCTAATTTGCTGGCAAACTGAAGCACTTCTTTCGCTAATCCTATTCGATCTTCTAACGTTACCATGACAGATTTGGTCACGATAGTAGGTATACCTAAACCTTCAATATCTTCTTTTAGGTCGGCATCTGCCTCATCAATGACAAATCCATCAATTTTGCCCTTGTAATGCTCTGCAACTGCTAGTGCGCTGGCCGGCATACCGAGTTCAGCCATCATTTTTGCTGCGGGACCCTTGATTGCCTGTCCGCCAACAATAGGCGAGATGGCTATTACTGGCACTCTGGCATTCTTTATCGCTTCTAAGACGCCTGGCAATTTAAGCACAGGATCAACACTGACAAAGGGATTAGACGGACAAATAATAATGGAACCAAGATCCTCGCTTGTGAGTGCAGCAACAAAATCGTCACTTGGTTTTGCTGAGGACATGCCATCGAAGGAAAATCCGGTCACGCTGGGCTGGCAGCGATCTCTGACGAAATAATGTTGAAATGCCATCGGCACAATTCGTTTTTCCCCGCTTTCAGAATCCTCAACTTCACAATGCACGATGGTTGCAACTTCATCGTCGGTCATGGGGCAAAGGTTTAATTCAACACCCATTGCTTTACATAAATGCTTTGTTGCGTCTGAGAGACTAGCGCCGGCAGCGAGCAATTGGGACCGCACGCAATGTGTTGCGAGATCTCTATCGCCCAGCTGAAACCAGCTTTCTCCGCCCAATGACTCAAGTGCACTGAGAAAATTCCACGATTCACCTTGTTGGCCCCAACCAAGTTCTTTGTTATTCAGATCCGCCAGCGTGTACAAAACTGTATCCAGGTCTGGGCAAATTTTAAACCCTAAGTGGGTAAAATCATCACCTGTGTTTGCCACAACACAGAGTTTTTCGGAAGGCAAACAATGTGACAAGCCGAGCGCAAGTTTCGCCCCACCGACACCTCCAGAGATTGCTAAACAGTTCTTTGCTGTAGGCTCATTCATACTAGCGAAATAAATCCATTTGTTTTTCTCGGATCAGCGGCCGAACACCAACACGAGAGTTATCGATAGGTTCTTTAGGCTTATAACCGCGCACCAAAACAACAGGCGTTTTCTCGCTCGTCTGGCCCATCACGAGAGAAGCACCAGCCGCCATCTCATCGGCCGCGGCAACTTCCGTCACCATCAGTTCACGACCATAAATATCCGTCATGCCAATATAGTCTTCAATGGCGGTAAAACCCGAGACACCAATAGCAAGCCCCATCGAACCATTACGCCAGGCTCGGCCAATAGAGTCATTGATAATCACACCAACACTAACAGCATGTCGGCGTTCAACTTCACTTCGCAATTTGGCAGCACTTGCATCGGGATCAACGGGCAACAACAGGCACATGTTATCGTCCGCATCATTTTCATGGGAAATATTTGATTGGTCTATGCCCGCATTTGCCTGCACAAAACCAAGCTTATGTTCAACAATGAGAACGCCCTTTCGCTTCCTAACAACTTCATTAGATTCATCTAAAATCGCTTGGACTTTGTTCGGCGGTTTATCGACTTCCTGAGCCAATGCAATAGCCTCGGCACTAGGCACAACCGTTCTTAAATCAAGATATCTATCTTCGACTTTAGAAATAATTTTTTGAGCAAGTACAAGCACGTCATCATCTCGTAATTGCTCTCCCATAGACGCTAGCCCTTGTTCAATTAAGGTAGCCAGGTCATCGCCAGGCTCGATCATAGGGATATTTTCAATGCCGATAAACTCAAGCTTCATAGCGTAAAACTTCCACAATACTGGTTTAAATTATTGGTACTAGGAGCTGATTGGAGCCAAGAGCGAACCCAAAACACTAGCTGCTAGGTGCCCCGGTAATCACAATCCCTGCACCATTAATTTTATGATGACGATTAATAGAGATGAGAACGGAAGTCAGTGCTTCAGCAGCAGCAGCATTGGCCAGCGGACCCGCATGCCAACCTCTCAAACCGAGCGCCTCAACTAGTGTGATGACAGTGTCTCTAGCTGCCTTCTTATTCCCGGTCACCAGCACGTCACACTCAATCGCATGATCTTCTTGCAGGTGCATAGCCCCAACATTCTGAAACGCTGATACCACGAATACTTCATCACCAACACATTCCTGCGCCATAACGGCAGCACAGCCCGCCTCGGGCAACTGCACCGTACCGACCTTGGGTGGCATAAGTGGCACAGTAACATCAATGAGCACTTTGCCAGACAAACCTGCCTTGACGGATTCTAGGGTGCTGATTTGATGGGCAAACGGTACTGTCAACACAACGAGATCCGCTGCTGTGGCTGCAGCTAGATTCTCATGCCCTGTGACATTCAAATCTGGGAACTCCGCCAACAATTCATCTGCCGCAGCTTTGCCTTTTTCTTCTGTACGCGATCCGATCAGTATTTGATAGCCTGCTCGAGACCACTGCCTGGCTAAACCGCCGCCGAGATCACCGGTGCCGCCAAGGATAGCGATTGACTTGATTGTGCTTGCCGTATCTTCTGTTGTCATATTTTTGCCGTTATACCATTTGTTATCGAACTAGAAAGTTAATGCGTTATGTTAATCAAGCTGATTATTGCCGAATACACTAGGTCAAACAACTCACCCCAAGCAATTTATGCCAACGCATCAGTCGCAAAAATGACCTAGATAGCAAACTCACATGGGCAACGGAGTCGCAGTCAGCTATCCGCGGTAATAATACCTATCATATTCGTTATTTATCAACGTCATACATTGAGACGCATGCAACATCTGGGGACCTAAAGAAATCTTCTTTACCCCTTGTCGCAGCATGGATTTAAATGTCTTTTTTGGCATGGGAATGTGATCGGTCAACACGAATATGGCGTCGGGAGCCAATTCAAGCTCCCTTATATCAGGCCCCTTCTTATCCAGCACGTATACCGGACTTCGTTCGGCTTCTCGCTTAACAAAATGCTCAAAGCTGATGGTCTCGATCAAGACACCAGAAGCTGTCGTTACCGAGGTTTCCTTGGGTAAGGAGCCCGCCTCTTTTAACGCATTGGCGAGAAACATAAGTAAGGACTTTTCATCATGACCACCGACCGTCCCTAGCGTCCCCCCCTCCAAGACCAATCTGCGCGAATAGTCACTCGTTTCCTCGAAAATAAGCGAGAGCTTAACGTTGGGACGATGTGCTTTGGATAAAAAGAGCGCACTCACAATCATGTGAGGCAGATATTCTACGTGCGCTCCCGTGCCAATACCGCCCAGAAGCTTGTCAGGATCAGTGCTGGTTTTTCGACATCTGACTACAAATTCAGGCACGATCTAAACCCCTCAGCGAAAATCTAACTTAACTCAACAAAGACTGGTAGAAGCCGCCGACCAGATTGGCCGAGCGCATGTCTCCTGTCAGGCCAACGTTCATTTTATTCATTACATAGCTAATTGAAGCACGGGCATCCTGATCAACCACAATCACTGAACCACCCCAACCACCCCAATAACAAACATTTTGATTTGGCGACAAGGGTGCTGCTGGTTGATTGAGTCCATAACCAAGACCGAATCTCAAGGGCACATTAAGCACCAAATCTTTTCCGGAAATTCGCTCAACCATCACTGATTTAGCGGTTTCTTCCGAGAGCAATCTGATGCCATCCACCTCCCCCATACAGGCCAAAATTGATTGTATCCGCGCAACCGATCGTGCATTGCCATGACCATTTGCCGCGGGTATCTCAGCCTTGCGCCACTCAGGCGTGCGAGATTCAAGTGCACCAATTGCTGGATTCCGAAAAGTTCTTGCAGCGATAGAATTTTCATCTCCGCCAGCGCTGGGTTCCGCATCACCACCACCCGGCGGTATCAAGTGGCCAATTCGAGGAAATTCCTGCTCTGGAACACCAATGTAGAAGTCAGCGCCCAGAGGTCGGGCTATTTCTTCTGCAAAAAACTGGCCCAGTGACCGTCCCGATATTCTCCTTACAATTTCGCCAATCAAGTAACCTTGAGTGATTGCATGGTAGCCTGTTGCTGAACCTGGTTCCCACCAGGGCGCCTGCGCAGCTAATAACCCAGTAATCTTGTCCCAGTCATACATATCAGCAGGGGTGACAGGCTCTTCCAATCCAGAAAGCCCTGCAGCATGATTCATCAAGTGCCAAACCTTCACATCACCCTTGCCATTTTGTGCAAATTCAGGCCAGTATTTCGCGACTTTGGCGTCGAAATCTAACTGACCTCGATCCGCCAGCACCAATGCACACAGAAATGACATTGTTTTTGTCGTACTGTAGACGTTGACAAGTGTATCTTTTTGCCATGATTGCTCTTGAGCCTCATCTAGTGAGCCAGCCCATATATCGACAACCATTTCACCGTCTACTGTGGCGGCGAACGAGGCGCCAAGATCGGAGCCAGCCTCAACGCTAGTGGCCAAAACATCTTTCAGTCCAGAAAATTTTTCATCACAATAACCGTGTACTTCAACGCTCATAAACATTCCACCTCAATATTTGCTCCCCAATCGAGAAGAAATCTTCTTTCGTCAATTCAACTCGATAAATATTCCGCGGCTATGACACCATCATGGCCCACGACTATCAACCATATTGATGATCTTATCTCAGCTTGAAGCACTAAGCCGCCGCGGGCGTGGATGAAAAAGTGTGCGCCCACTAACTGAAACTAGGTATAGGATAAAAGTTTTCCACATTTCCTGTGGATAAGTCTGGTGATAACTTTGCCCGACACCCTTGAGATCCCCAAAAACCGTCGCATTGAGGGCACTGGTTAATTTTTGTACAACCACCCTGTAGGCCACATAAAGCAAGGGCTCAGAGGATCACTAGAATTAGCACAACTCAAAACAGTAAGATTTAGGCTTGCAATTGAGAAACCGCTATAAATTGTTAGTAACTTAAGCGCCGAAATGTGATTAAGGCTATTAAATCAGATGGAAACAGCACAATTGGTGTCGAAATATCGACATCTGACCCTATATTCACCGCTGGAAAACACTGCTCTACAAGAGTTATTCGGTATATTTGCTTCGCCGAAAGGCAATCCAAATTCCAAGCAAACTTTGTAAAATGTACGAATTTGACGACTGACTCTATGGTCAACTTCCTACAGGCCACACCTCGTTAACCGTTGTAATTCAACCAGCCTTTTCAAGCTCAAATCAAAACTAAAACCAATTCCCATCTCAAAAACCCCTTTTTACAACCACTGACTATGACTCTAACGGGCAGCAGCCCTAACGCTTCAACTCATCTTTGTATTGACCCCAAAATTCTTTCTACCGGTATCTTCAACCTTTGACACTCCAAATTCACAAAAACCTAATCAAAATCCCTCTCTTGCCAGTCACAGGAATCACATTCGTGAGTCATGCCATGTGCAGCCAGCGTATTGACGAGAAACTGGTACCAAACAGAGTCCGGAGTCCAAACTTTATCAAGATCCTCCTTGGCCGCGCCGATAGGGACACCAAGATAAATAACGCGATAGAGAAAGGAAAAAGTTGATGCTCGATAGTTTACCTGGCAATGCAACAGACTTTTTTGATCCTTGGAGTTCTGAAGAATTAGCGCAACAGTTTCAAAATTCTTTAGGCTCGGTTTCGAGAAATCCACTGCGACGTGCAAGTAATTCATGTCATTTTTCAGCACTAACTCATCTTCTTTGTCCAATGCTGTTCTATTGGTCGTCAATGCAAGATAAATAATCTGATCAAAACCCATCTCTGCCAACAAAGGCATGTGTTCCTTTAAAGGTTGGCCAGAACTTGAGAGGGATTCTGAATATTCTACAAAATTGGGTATATCGTCGGTGGAAAAAAGAACTTTTTCACTCTCTGCCATGACTGAAGTGGCAAACATTGAAAAAAACACCAGCATGAATACCGGCACGAAACCAGTTCCTATATAGTTCACTGTCTTGATCCTCGTTTTAGTAAGCCCACCCGATGGAAGGAATTGTTGTTCGGGTAACTGAAGTTTATTCATAATGCGGTGGTTCCTGAAAGCAGCATTTGTTAGATTTGTACAAAAATTAGACTATATAGGTGTTTCGATGGGAAAGGTTGGTAACTTCTTCGCAGATTTAAAGGTGATGCTAAGTGCAGCACGCCTAAAATCTCCGCCAGATGACAGCTTCGACTGCATGGCAAAATTGGCTGAAAAACACGCAATAACGCGACCAAATGCTGTTGCGCTCATATGTGAAGGCTCGCAAGTCAGCTGGAAAGAATTAAATGACCAGGCCAACGTTATTGCTAACTCCCTTGTGGCACAGGGTATCAAACCCGGCGATTGCGTCAGCCTCTTTATGCAGAACCGCATCGCCTTTGTTGCCTGTCTATTAGGGATTAATAAGACTGGTGCCACTGCGGGACTCATTAACACCAACCTAACAAAGCAACCGCTAACACATTGTATAAACCTCATTGATTCTCGGAAGTGTATTTTTGGGTCAGAGATGACCGACAGCCTTAACGACGTTAAGGATCAACTTGAGATGAAGGACGGAGCTGACTTCCTCATGGTTGCTGATGGCGAAAATAGCAACCTGCCTAACTGGGCTGTTACCCTAAACCCAGAGGATGACGCGGGTAACATTGACAATCTACCCATCACAAATTCGATTACTATTGGCGCAACAGCCTTCTATATTTTCACATCAGGAACCACCGGATTACCCAAAGCTGCGATTGTATCCAACAAAAGAGCAATTTCAGGATCACATATGGCAGGCGTTAGTCTGCTGCGGATAAATCATACGGACAGAATGTACAACTGCTTGCCGCTCTATCACGGCACTGGCCTCATCATGGGCTTGCTCGCCGCTTTTCATGTTGGCGCTTCCACCGTCATTCGCAGACGTTTGTCTATTAGCGCATTCTGGGAGGATATAAGAAAAAACAACTGCACTAGTTTTATTTATATCGGCGAACTGATTAGATATTTGATGAGTCGCCCCGAGCAAGTCAACGATGCCGACAATCCAATCAGAACCATTATTGGGAATGGACTCAGGCCTGACATTTGGCATCAATTCAAGGCCAGATTTGAGATAGATAGAATCGGAGAGTTTTACGCGGCCAGCGAAGGCAATGGAGGTTTCGGTAACATTCTGAATAAACCATGTACTGTCGGCCTAGGCGTAGCACCAGTCAAGTTAGTAAAATACGACGTAGCCGAAGACGAAATAATACGTGATGAACAAGGTTGTTGCGTTGAAGTCAAAGAGGGTGACGCTGGTCTGCTGTTAATAGAAATCACCAATAAGACAAAATTTGAAGGCTATACAAATGGCGAAGCTACCGAAAAAAAGTTAGTCCGCAATGTCGTCGAAGAAGGGAACCTCTATTTTAACAGTGGCGATTTGATGAAGATCGTGGATGTTGGTTTTTCTTTCGGCCAAAAACACTATCAATTTGTTGATAGAATTGGTGATACCTTCCGTTGGAAAAGTGAAAATGTTTCAACCAATGAATTAGCCGAAATTATCAATCAACACCCAGACGTCATCTTCAGCAATGCCTACGGTGTTCAAATACCCGGTACAGATGGTCGTGCTGGTATGGCTGCGATTGTATTTAAAGAAGGTATATCTATGGGTAATGTCGATCTAAAATCCCTTAGCGACCACATCAACGAAAGCCTACCCAGCTACGCTCGACCAATTTTTATCCGAATACTGACAGAACTCCCTACTACCTCAACTCACAAACTACAGAAGAACAGTCTGCGGGAAGAAGCTTTTCATCTCGACAAGTTAGACGACTATGTGTTGGTCAAGAAGCCCGGCGAAGATTGTTACGTAAGACTAGACAGCGATTTTTACGATCAGATAATTCAACGCACCGTCGCCTTCTAAACTAATCGTTCATGCTGCAATCCTATCAGATTGAAAACACGGAGCAGGTGTAAAAACACTCATCGCACTGCTACTCTCCTAACGGCTAACAAAATTGGTCTGGCTTAAATGGGAAGCCAGTTTGCTTCAGGTTATGTCTTACTGCTGTGCGTAAAGGCCCGTTATTTTGTGCGGGAATAAACTGGCCTAATCTAACCCCCTTCGACGGCGACTGCATCCGCAGGATGCTGGGTACCTCGCACGACTTCAAACATATTTCAATTAGTAAAATGAAGATCAATCACATTGGTTCGTTTGAATTACCAGTCATATGCCTGATAGGCTAGTATACTAGATGTAAGTACCACGGTTAGCTAAGGATCTATTTCATCTTTATCGTTAAACGAAAACCCGAAACGACCAACGAACCTCATTCACAAGGATGCAAACTAACTTGAATTATCAAATTAAAACAACATTCGTGGATGGGAACTCGATGGACGTATTCCTATTCTCGCCTCGTTCTGAAGGAACCCACCCCGCTGTCATTCTCTGCCAGCACATTCCTGTTGGTCATGCTGGACTCGAACACGATACATTTACACTAACTAGCGCGCAGCGGCTAGCAGATGCAGGATATGTTGTCGCAGTTCCCTTTATTTTCCACTGGTGGCCAAAAGGCCAAGACATGAAGGTTAAAGCTGCTGAATTTCGTGACGACTGGGTCGTAAATGACTTAAAAGCAACTCACGAGATACTCAAAACTCGACCCAATGTTAATGAGTCAAGAATAGGCATCATTGGTCATTGCTGGGGAGGCAGAGTAAGCTGGTTGGGTGCCTGCAAGATACCTGAAATCAAAGCCTGCGCTATATTCTACGGTGGAAGAATTGATAAGAAACTCGGTCCAAGCGTAGTGACCGAGCAGATGCTATCTCCCCTACAACACGCTAAGAATATCACCTGTCCAGTCGCTGGATTTTTCGGAAATGAAGACCAGAATCCTACGCCAGAATTAGTAAACGAATACGAGAGAGCACTCACCGAACATAATGTAGAATTTACGTTCCATCGCTATGACGCTGCCGGGCATGCCTTTCAAAATTTCTCCAGCCCGGATCAATATAGGGAACATCAAAGCGAAGACGCCTGGGAGAAGTGCACCAACTTCCTAAATCAACATTTAGAAAACATCAGCGCCACTTAGGGAACAGACGAAGCATTTAGACAACATGGGAAACATAGAGAAATGGCTCAAACCACGATTGACGATTATGTGCGACTGCTACTTGCAGAAAGTAACTCAGGACGTCCGAAGCCTTTACTACGAACATTTTTGCCAGATGCGACAGAGGCTACGTCGTATCAAGCACTCAAACTCTATGTTGAGAAGAGACTTGTTCAAAAAAGGAAGGTTGAACAAAGAAGCGCAAGCAACAATATTTCGGGGTTTAAAGGAGCTCTCACAAACGCCGGTGCCCAGAAAATGTTTAGCACGAATTCTAGCGCCATGGGCGTGTTGTTTGAAAGCAGTCAGCTCTCGCCAAACACAACTATTTCTACCTCGGATTATCTATCTCCCCTCATCGAAACAGAGATAGGCTTTCTGGTAAACAAAGATATTCCACACAGCGCAGAATCTCTTTCCACGAGCGAATTGTTAGCGCACATAGGGCATGCGCTCCCCATGATCGAAATAGTAGATGTGGGTGTTGATGGCAAGTTAGCCGGCGCGGTTGATTTGATAGCAATCAATAACGCTGCTGCGAACTACATTCCAGGTGAAACTCTGACCAGTATCAATGATCAAGCTGTTGAGGCACTGGCAGACGTCTCAGTAACCTTATCGAGAAACAACGAACCTTTGGGTACCGGATCAGCAAATGATGCGATGAACGGACAAATTATAGCTGTGACTTGGCTGGCCAACCAGGTGATCAAACAAGGCTATACGATCGATGCTGGCACATACCTAATGACAGGTTCAATAGGCAGACCTTATCCCGCAACCCTGGGTAGATATTGCGCAGATTACGGCGACTTTGGCTCGATTAATTTCGAATTCACATAAGTGTTTGTACAACTCAGTGAACTCGAAATTGATACCGTACATGAACAATTGTGTTTTTTGGAAAGCTAAGCGACCCTAAAAGATAGCTAACATTTCTTCAAAAGCCTTCATCTGACCGCCATTAGCAGAAGAAGGTACCAGGATTGGTGTTTTAACGCCGGCATCAAACCAGGCTTCGAGGCCTTCCCTGACGTCAGACGCGGTACCAAACAATGTCGTATCTGCTAACCACCTATCACTAAGCAAGGTCGGTACCTTCGCATAATCCTTCGCTTCGACAGCTTGTTCAATCGCAGTCATTTCTTCTTCATACCCCGCTTCTTTCCAGTAGTTTCGGTAATTGGGCAACATCGCATAGGAAGTTAACGTTTTACGATTCACCGCCTTCGCAGCCTCAATATCATCGTTAATACAGGTAGGGATCATGTCACCTATAAAAAAGTCATCGCTATCACGAGCGGCTGCGCTCAATGTTGAAAGAGATTCTTTCATGTGGGATCGCGCACCATTCGCAAACACCATGCCGCTCGCTATCTCTTCCGATAAAGCGATCATCTTTTTTCTCAAGGTGGCGAGCACTATTGGTGGCAGTTCACCCGCTCTGGGTACAGCGCGAAGCTCCTCGACAAAATTACGAGTATCAGTGAGCGGCTTACCACCGGACAGCCCCCGTGACTTGAGTGCCGGAGCATGACTTACACCTATGCCAAAGCGGAACCTACCATCAGACACTTCGTGAATAAAAGATGCTGTTTGGGCAAAGTCAGAGACTTGGCGAAAATAGATCGGCATAATAGTAGTACCGAATGTTATCTCATTAGTCGCCAGCGCTAGCGCTTCACAGAGCGCCATTGAATCTCCAAGACTAGGACCGTAAATACCACTAAAGCCTCGCTTCTCAATTTCCTGAGCGAGTTCTATGGTTGCTTTTCTTCGACCCGGTACAGCGGCAAGACTTAATGCAGGCATTTGTGTCATAACTATCTCCCTAATTGGTTTGTTTTCTTGCCAAGCTGTCCGCGCTCAAAATGATGCAACTCTAACAAATAGCGCGTCGGCAACTTCGTAATCAAGAGCGCCCATGGTACACAATTGTGTAAAGAGTCACCAAGTCCGCAACTTCTGGTTATAATCAATCATCAAGGAAGCAACATTTAGAGATTTAAACCATGGCAAATAAGAAAAACAAGTTTTTACAGCAACAGAAACTGGCAATAGGTGCGATCGTTGCCATAGCTGTCGCTGTCGTCATTTACTTCAGCACGTTGGTAGTGACCGATGTCCCTGACGGTGAATTTGCGGAAGGCCGCCACTACATGAAGCTGGAGGAACCTGGCAAAGTCAGAGGTAAAAAGGATGTAGTTATGGAGTTTTTCTCCTACGGTTGCATTCACTGCTTTAATTTTGATCCTGAAATAGAGGGCTGGGTCGAGGAAAACTCGGATACAGTCAATTTTGTACGAACGCCTGTACTCGGCAGCAAACTGTGGCGATTGTATGGTCAGACCTACTACACGATGCAAGAGATTGGGATTCTCGAGGAGCACCACGTCAAGTTCTTCACCGATATACACACCGCTCGGAGAAATCTCGCTACATTGGATACCGTCGCGGCATGGTTTGAAGGTAGGGGAACCACAGAGGCAGAATTCAGACTGGCCTTCGAATCGGAAAACGTAAAAAGAAGAATGGCCTCTGCTGATGCCATTACGAGGGCTTACAAAATCTCAAGCGTTCCTAGCATTGTGGTTAATGGGAAATATCATATCGGTATCAACAGCGATGTCGGTACCGCTCGATTGCTTGAAGTGACCGAACACCTGTTGCAGGAAGACATGCCTGTCAAAGAAACTTGATCAACTAACATAACCTGATCAACGACCACAAATAGCAACGGGGCTGGTTCAAACTAAAGCTCAGAAGCTTTCAAAACAATGGGCGCTGACGGGTCGAGACTCTCGACCCAGAATGTGCCTCTGCGAACTCTGGTCCTAACTAACCTTACCTTGCTACGAAGGGACGAAAGACCTAGTTGCCAATGCCGCACCCTTGCCGTCAATACACCACTTTTTACAGCCGGATTTTCGAGCGCCAGGTTACGCGCAGTTTCGATTTAGCTAGCTCTGACGAGTAGCAGTATATTGTCTGCTTGCTCATAGTCTACGAACCCGCCTTCTGCGACAAGAAAATCTTGGTGAAACAACTGGTCAAGATAGTACGTGTACGCTTCAAAACCAGGCTGCTTAATAAGGCCCTCGCCATCTTGCCTGTCTTCGCCTTTGGTGTAATTCACCAAATAAACGTGACCGACTTTCTCTTCAGCGCTCGCGGGCACTGAGAAACCTACTGTTAAAACCAAGAACAACACTATCCAACTGCAACTAACAAACCGCGTTCCTAAACCACTAGTTAGGCTGGACCGACCCAACAGGCTCATCAGTCACTCATCAGTCACTCATCTTTTTGTGAAAGTGAGGCATTGAAGATGGATCATCAGATTTCATAAATCGCTTTTCTGTACCTGACCGGGTTACATTTTCATAAACCCCGTCGGACCGCTTCACCAATTTGGTAAAACCCATCTCCTTCAGGCCAACATCACCGGTTGGAGTGTTTGCCATTGGCGCAACCGTAATCACTTTTCTTATTGGAGAATCCGGATCAGTGGTACCAACTTCGATATTCGCTTTTTCACAAAGTTCTCCCCAACTTGTCAACCGCTCAGCCATGCGGTGAACAACCTCAACCGTTTTGTCATTCTCATCACAGTAATAATCATATCGCGGCACAATGACATTCCTCAAAGTAAACTTATCTACCCACTTAACCTCTATGTTACTACATAACACACTTTAGAAATGCAGTAGACAGCATATACGGGGAGGCGCTAGAAAAGCGTGTAGATGAAAGGCGCTACCGCTGAGCCCTGAGAAAAAACAATTAGACTGCCTAGCAACAACATCATAATGATAATTGGCGCAAGCCAAAACTTTTTACGCTCGCGCATAAAACCCCATAAATCTACAATCAACTCAAGCATTAGTAGGGATTCTCCATCCGCTTTTTGATGTTATCAACTTCATCATGATTCCTAGGAACACGGTATGTGTCCGCATCTCTATCTACTTTTTTTGCCAATGGATCGTAGCCGAACAGTCGAATGACAAAGCCGGTTGGCACAAACATCACAAAAAAGATCAGACCCAGTATGACCCGAGAGTTAAACCATCCCAATTTTTCGCCTATAAGCATCCAATACTTATAGACGACCTGCAATCTACCCGGCGCTACAGCAGCAACGAGAATGAGAATAGCCGCCAACAGCCAAGGCCAAATAGGTAATGTAACATCTAGTAACCATGGCAGAAACAGCGCAAAAACTAACACCAGAACTATGCCAGTGGTGAATCCAAATTTTTGCAAGTCCTTGTCTGACATTACCTTCAGTGAATTCATCGTATTAATCCAACTCGAAAGTCTGTTTCCATGACTCATCTTCATCAAGGATTGGTTGATCAGATTTCTTTAAAAAAACATTCTCTAGGACAAGATAATCCATATCTGTTCGCATAAAACAACGATAAGCATCTTCTGGGGAGTAAACAATGGGCTCACCTCGAACATTAAAAGAGGTGTTTATAAGAATGGGGCACTGACTCTGTTTTTCAAATTCGCTAATCAAACGGTGAAATCTAGGGTTCGTTTCAGCATGAACGGTTTGTATACGTGCCGAGTAATCGACGTGGGTGACCGCAGGAATTTTAGAACGCGCTATATTTAGTTTTTCAATACCGAAGAGTGCCTGCTCAGCTTCCGACATCTGAATACGCTTTTCTTCTTTAACATCTGCGACAAGCAACATGTAAGGGCTAGGCCGATCAATTTCAAACCACTCAAAAACACTTTCAGCCTTAATCGCTGGCGCAAACGGACGAAAAGATTCTCTATATTTTATGCGCAGGTTCATGATTGATTGCATTTTTTTGCTGCGTGGATCTCCTAGTATCGATCTACCACCCAATGCGCGGGGACCAAATTCCATTCGACCGCTGAACCATCCCACGACATTGTCACCACAAAGTATGTCAGCAAGCTGATGGAACAAATCACCATCGTCTAATTGTTTATAACTTGCTTCTAGCGCATCAAGGCTAGAGATGATCTGACTGTTACTAAAAGAGCCGCCCAAATATGATCCAGACATATCATCATGGGTTCTGGCTTCTCTTGGGTTATCAAGGTACTCATACCAAACACTCAACGCAGCACCTAGCGCACCACCTGCATCACCAGCAGCGGGTTGAATCCAAATATCTTTAAACGGGCTCTCTCTCAAAATTCTGCCATTAGCGACGCAATTTAAGGCAACGCCGCCAGCTAAACAAAGGTGTTCTACATTAAGCTCACCGTAAATAGTTGCTGTTAGCTTTAGTATAATTTCTTCTGTGACCACCTGAATTGACCGAGCCAAATCCATTTCTTTTTGGCTTACCTCGGACTCTGGCTCTCGCCGTGGACCATCAAATAGGTCGTCAAACCGCTGATTCGTCATGGTCAACCCTGCAGCATAATCAAAATACTGCATGTCTAACCGAAACGTCCCGTCCTCTTTAACATCAATCAGATTGTCCATAATTTTGGGCACGTACTTCGGTTCGCCATAAGGCGCGAGCCCCATCAGTTTGTACTCTCCAGAATTCACCTTAAAGCCCGTGTAATAGGTAAACGCCGAATAAAGTAGCCCTAGGCTGTGTGGAAAATCAATTTCCCAAAGGGGGGTTAGTTTATTGTCTTCACCCAACCAGACAGAACTCGTCGCCCACTCACCAACACCATCCAAACATAAAACAGCTGCTTTTTTGTAAGGACTTGGAAAAAATGCTGAAGCAGCATGCGATTGGTGATGCTCATTGAAAAGCAGTTTCGGCAATTCTTGTTTACTAAGGCCAGATAGCTCAGAAAGTTCTCTACGTAGTTCCTGTTTCAGAAACAGCTTTTCTTGCAACCAGACAGGCATTGACGCAAGAAAAGATCGAAAACCTTTTGGCGCGTATGCGAGGTAAGTCTCTAGCAGTCGTTCAAATTTGATCAAAGGCTTGTCATAAAAAATGACGTAATCTACTTCACTAAGCACTAAACCACTTTGCTGCAGGCAATATTGAATCGCCTGCACGGGAAAGGCAGGATCATGCTTCTTGCGGGTAAATCTCTCTTCCTGCGCGGCAGCGGATATTTTTCCATCCTGTATTAAAGCCGCAGCGCTATCATGGTAATACGCGGATATACCAATTATGTTCATAACACCTGATCCGGCGAGCACCGATGACTTCGACGTTGAGTCCATAACTGCTCATATGGCACGCAACAAGGCTGTATACGCCTAACGCCCTACTAGGCTTCTCGAAATCAATTCTCTCATGATTTCTGAAGTGCCGCCGTAAATTCTTTGTATACGCGCATCAACATAAGCACGTGAAATTGGGTACTCGCGCATATAGCCGTAGCCACCGAATAATTGAACACATCGGTCAGCGACTCGTCCCTGCATCTCGCTTGCCGCAAGCTTACACATTGAAGCTTCTACGGGTGTTAATTCACCATTTACATAACGGACAACGTACTTTTCTGCCATTGCCTTGTTCAATTCAATCTCTGTCTTGATGTCAGCCAGCACAAACTTCGTATTCTGTAGTTTCGCAATGGGTTCGCCAAATGCTTGTCTCTCAAGGGTATAGGCGAGGGTCATCTCCAACATCCCTTCAGCGGCAGCAACACATCCGACACCCAGAATAAGGCGTTCCCTCGGTAGCTCATTCATCAGGTTAGCAAAACCTTGGCCTTCACCGCCTAGGACCTCCTTTGAGGACACTCTCACATCCTGAAAAAAGATTTCAGAGGTATCACCCGAGTGGAGCCCCATTTTGTCAAGGTTACGACCTTTTTGATAACCATCAAGGTGACAGTCAACGGTGAACAAGGTCACGCCTTTCGCGCCCAGCTTAGGATCTGTTTTCGCCGCCAGAACAATTACATCGGCGTGCTGGCCGTTAGTTATGAACGTTTTTTGTCCATTAATAATGTAATCATCCCCATCTTTTACCGCTGAAGTCTTCATACCCTGAAGATCACTTCCAGCGCCGGGTTCTGTCATTCCAATGGCGCCAACAATCTCGCCGCTTACCATGCCTGGAAGCCATTGTTGTCGCTGCTCTTCAGTCCCTAGGTGCAAGATATAAGGGGCGACGATATCAGAATGAACCGATATTCCGGCTGCCAGCGCGCCATAACCCGCTCTCGAGACCTCTTCAACAACGACGCAACTCAATTCAAAAGACGCATCAAAGCCGCCATACTCGGAGGGCATATCAACACAGAGAAAGCCATTTTCCCCTAGCTTGCTCCACAGATTACGAGGCCAAATTTCATTAGTTTCCCAGGCTTCATAAAAGGGTTCGACTTCCGCCTCTAGAAATTTTTTAACACTTTCTCGAAATAGCATCTCTTCGGCTTCATCAAGTTGCACAGCTTCACTCATTAATTTCCCCTAAATTCTTGTGGTTATTTATTAACAGCATAGATACAGAATTCTAATCGTTTATGCTCAAGTTTTCGACAAATCCTCTTAAATAGAAATTTCGCGATCACTGCACACTGCCTACAAATAGTTTAAGGTATTTTCGACATGAAGGAATTTCGGCCTGTTCCCGGTCTATTCCTTTAGTTACACTCCAGTAACAAATTAAGTGATGTTGTACCCTGTTATGTCAAAACCTACAGTAATGGCGCCAGTGCAAGGCAGTCGTATCGTTCGCGACGAAGCTAGCACGATATTATTTGGTCAACCGCCAGAAGTACTCAAAGGATTGTTACGTAATAATATTAAATCTTTTGACACCCTCGTACTCACAGACGTAAAAGAAAAAGATGGATCGGTGCTTAACAGTCTCGAATTCCCCTTCTACTTTTTCCTTTTCGTTGCTAACGGATTGACCGAGGGCCGCAAGATAAATCTGGTTGGTAGTGAACAAGATATATCTCATGCGCTGAGATTATTACGGCTCACATTGAATGGCCCGAATCGAGCTGAACTAGACGCTTGGCAGACCGATGAAGGCTTGAAAGAAGAATGGTTGGCAGTGTCAGAGGCATTGGCATTGTCAGATGCGGCAGGCGAAAGAATTCCAATAGAAGACTTTTTTAATCTAACGCCCTTTAAGAACGGTAGAGCCCAAACAAGCTCTATGATCATCGAACATAGCGGAACCGATGAATATCTCATTCGAAATAATGAAGGCGAAGTAAAAGTCGATCTTAATGAAGACCAAGTGGTCGGGCCCTCCTACCAAGTACAGCCTGACTATGTTCCTGGCGGTCTAGCAAAAATGGGACTTGAAGTTCTTGGCGGTGCATCTGGCTTTACTATCGACGAAGCATGCACGGGTCTGGCCTTATGCTACAACGGTGATTACATTCTAATTGATTCGATTCCATTCCTTGATCAGCATTTATTTGCTCGTGGTATATCGAAAAATCAAGTTTCTGCAGTTTTTCTAACTCATCTTCACGATGACCACTGCACCATGTTTCCACTGATGATGATGCCACACCGAGTCGAGGTCATCACAACTAAAGAAATTTATAACATGGCGATGGACAAGCTAGGTTGTAGCTTGGGCTGGGATGAAGCCGTGATCCACGAGCATTTTAAGTTGGTTGAAGTAGCGCCTGGCAAGCCAGTGAACTACTTCGGTTTAAACATTGAACCGCATGTCACTGTCCATAGTATTCCAACAATTGGCGCTACCTTCTCAACAATTCACAAAGGGTACACCAGACAACTCTGTGTTGTCGGCGACAATCATTCAATGGGCGTAATCCAGGAGATGAACAAAGAAGGCAAGGTTCGCGATGAAACATTGCAAGGTCTGGAACGCCTTTATTCTCAGAGATTCAACATGCTGGTGGCAGACGGGGGTGCAGGCGCGATACACGGTGACCCTGCTGATGCACTAAGCTCTCAATCTGACCGCGTTGTATTTGTCCATGTCGAAGAATTACCGAACGATTTCAATACCACCTTCTCATTGGCAAGTTCAGGCAAACGATATTCAATCATAGACGGTGACCCTAGTATTTATACTTCGCAAGTTAACCATTACTTGACTGTTTGGTTAGGCAAACCATTTCCAAATCGTTGGATGCGTAGTTTGCTAGCAGAAGAGGAAATTAGACGCTACAACGCAGAAGACGTCATTATTGTTCAGGATACTGAAACCAGAGGGTATGTTTATCTCCTCCTCACTGGGTACTGTAATGTCGTGTATCACGACGGCAAAAACTTCTCCACGGTAGCAAACCTGCAAGCAGGTGACATTATCGGAGAAATGGCGGTGATTACCGGCGCTACAATGCGCAATGCTTCCGTAGTTGCGACAACACCGGTTACAGTTTGCGTGTTCGCTGAAGAAACCTTCTCTGCATTTATTGAAGCGGAAGGCTTCAGAGAAGACCTACTAGGTCGATGGAGTATTCGACCACTCATTGGAGCACTTCCCCAATTCAATGGACTCAGTTCAACCGTCATCGAGAAGGTAGGCAGAATTGGTATGCATCTGGAAATGGAAGCCGGCGAATCCCTGACACCCAACAGCGACACCTGGTACATTCTTGTAAAGGGAACGGCCGTACAAGGTGAAATGACTCTCACACCGTCATCTGAATTTGGCTGGCGACCGGTGGCAAAATTAGTTTGTGGGACAGTCCGATTCGAAACTGAATCTAGCATATTGAAATTTGATCGCACAGCATTCGAAGAATTAAGACTCGCCGCGCCTCAACTGAACTACTTATTAAGAAAATTCAGGGTCAGCGAGGAAAGCACAGATGTTGACTGGATACTGGGTACCGTGTCGACTAATTAGGCTCAGAGATAAACCCAATCGACGCTAATCGCGCCTTCGATATTTCATCTTGAAGGCGCTTTATTAACGTAATCGTTGTGGCAGCTTGATGCCTGCTATTGAGCCGCTGCCAAAGCCTGTTCGAGGTCTGCGATAATATCGTCAATATGCTCGATACCAACACATAAACGAATCATCCCCGAGGTAACGCCTGCTTTACCTTGCTCTTCTGATGACATCTGACGATGCGTTGTCGAGGCAGGGTGACATGCTAAAGACTTTGCATCCCCAATATTTACCAGACGTTTGAACAAGCCCAGTTGATCATAGAATTTAACCGCAGCTTCATAACCACCATTAACCTCAAATGTTAGTAAGCTGGCAGGCGTACCATTACAGTACTTTTGCGCTAGACCGTAGTACTGGCTATCAGGCAAACCGGCAAAACTCACAGTGGCGACAGCTGCATGGTCGTTGAGGTAATTAGCGACAGTCATCGCATTACTACAATGCCTTTCCATGCGTAGCGCAAGCGTCTCTAACCCTTGCAGAATAAGGAAAGCGTTAAACGGGGAAATAGTAGAACCGGTATTTCTTAAGGGCACAGTGCGTGCTCTACCGATAAATGCTGCAGGTCCCATTGCATCTGTATAGACGACCCCATGATAAGAGGGCTCAGGCGTTGTCATCATCGGAAACCTCTCAGCATGCTCTGCCCAGGGGAAATTGCCAGAATCGACTATCACGCCACCTAACGAGGTACCGTGACCGCCCATATATTTTGTTAACGAATGAACAACAATGTCGGCTCCGTAAGCTATCGGCTTGATTAGCATTGGGGTTGCAACCGTATTATCAACGATAAGCGGTACACCATGTTCATGCGCAACTTTTGCCAGCGCTTCAATATCGACAATATTTCCAGCCGGATTTCCAATCGTCTCACTAAAAACCGCACGAGTATTTTCATCAATCAGAGCCGCAATACTTTCCGGCTGATCGTCTGCGGCAAACCTTACTTCAACACCCTGCTTAGGGAACATATGTGCAAATAGGGTATAAGTGCCACCATATAGCTGTGGCGTTGTAACAATATTAGTGCCTACTTCTGTAATGTTCTGAATTGCATAAGTAATTGCAGCAGCTCCCGAGCTGACAACTAAAGCACCAACACCACCCTCTAGATCAGCGACACGTTGCTCCAACACATCAGTAGTTGGGTTCATGATACGCGTATAGATATTTCCGGGGACCGCAAGATCAAAAAGATCTGCACCGTGCTGTGCATTATCAAATTCATAGGCAACTGTCTGATAAATCGGCACTGCTACAGCATGTGTTGTCGGATCCGTGGTGTAGCCTGAGTGGATTAGTTTTGTTTCGTCTTTCATGGTTTCCTTCCATTTTTGAATTTAATAATGAATCAGAGGTGATTGTTCTAAACAGATGAGAATTTACTATGACTCACCAATGAATGGAACCACATTGGTGAGTCTCAGGTCGCGATTGCTCGGCGCTCAAGCTCTGCGCGAATCTCATCATGAGCAGCTCTGTTCAGGGGATATTTCAACATTGCAATAAATGCCAGGAATAATCCGAATGCAGTACCCAGCGAATAAGTAATCAATAGACCATCCAAGGCTTCCTGAGAATTGTCACCTCCGGGAACAAAACCAAAAACGACTTCCAGAATAGCGAAGCTGGCGCCAACTGCAAATGCTGCGCCGAGCTTATTCGTCGTTGTCAGCAATGCAAAGAACAGCCCAGGCCTTTTCTGTCCTGTGCGCAGCTCATCGTCGTCGGTTAGATCCGCCATCATAGATCGCAGCAAGGTCGGCGCAGCACCAAATGCAACCCCAAAGGCAATAGTGAAGCCCCACAATCCAACGACACTCCCTTCCTGCGCTATTGGGATTAGGCCAACATTAACGATTGCTGCATAGAGCAACGCTATCCTTAGTGCAACATCTTTGCCAACCTTATAGGCAAGCTTCAACCACAGAGGCATTGCGAGAAAACTCGCCAAGAAATAAAACAGTAGCGCAATACTCGCATGTTCCGGCAGCTTAAAATAAGAAGCTGCAACAAAAATGTACAGTGCTCCGGAAACAGCTGTTCCGAATCCAGAAGCAAGATCCGCCGCGAGCAGGCGCCACATCAATTTATTTGCAGCGAGAACCTTCATCGCTTCACTCCAGGGCACACTAGATTGAGGCTTAGCGTGATTATCCGGCACCATTGTAAGCGTAGGAATCATTAACAAAGGAAATAAAATAAGACAGAACCAACCCATACTGGCAACTTTCGCCGACTGACCGTTCACCCCGGTGAGTTCAAGTGTTGCAGGTAGCCCAAGCACCATGGTCATCCCGGCTATAACAAAAATCTCTCGCCAGCCAAAAAGGCGAGAACGAGCATCATAGGTTAAAGCAAGCTCTGCTCCCCAGGACTGATGTGCAATAGCCAGCATGGTGTAGCCAACATATAATGCTATTAGCCAGAACAGTAAGTAGCTGGCAGAAACACTCTCAGGATTCGGCATAAACACCATCCAAACCGAGAGCATTAATATGGGTATAGAAATAGCGATCCAATGTTTTCGCCTTCCCCAACGAGTGTCATATTTATCTATGACAATCCCCATCACTGGATCGGTGATCACATCCCAGATTCGTGCTAGCGTGAATATTGTGCCTACGGTAACGAGCGACAACCCCATGCCTTCCGTGTAGAAACGAGGCAAATAAACGGCTATCGGCATCCCCATAGCAGCCATAGGGATAGTAATGCCTGAATATGCTATGAGCGTACGCTTTGTTAAGCCTTGATCACTAATTTCAGTTCACTCCATAAAGAACATTCTTGTTCTCGATTAAAACTGATTTCTGGACATCCAGCAACTTAAAGGAATTGGACATCCACAGCAAAATATCCATCTCCGAAACTTAGTGGATGTCCAGATCAAGCTGTTCTCATTTTTTCTAGTAAGTTAATCCTCTATAAAGTTAACGTTATGAGGCACGTCCCATTCATAACCCTTGAGCATATAATCCCAGTACATGATGGCTAATCCCCATTTCTTTAAATACCAATAGCTTGTTCGTGGCACTTTAGGAGACAGAGGAATTGTTGGCGTTACTTCGCCGCCATAGCGAAACTCAGCTAAAATCATTTTCCCGTATGATGTAGTTAGCGGGCATGAAGCATAGCCATCGTAACCGGGAAGCAACGCTGCTCCTCTTTTTAAAGCGGCCAAATTTTTCACTACTACCGGCGCTTGCTTTCTAATCGCAGCAGCCGTTTTCGAATTGGGTGTGTTTGTCGCATCACCTAATCCGAAAATATTGGGATACTTAGTGCTTTGCAGGGTGTTTTTGTCAACATCAAGCCAGCCAGCGTCGTCTGACAAAACGCTTTCACTGATAAATTTGGGGGCGCATTGTGGTGGCGTGACATGCAACATACCGAAGCGAGTCTCAGTTGAGACTCCTTCTGAATCCGTGAATGTCGCTATCTTTTTCTCTCCGTCGACCGCGGTGAGATTTGACGAGGGAGTAAAGTGCACACCATATTGTTCAACCACACCCATTAAAGCTCGAGCAAAATAGGGCACGCCAAAAATACCCGGCGTCGCAGTATTGAAAATGACAGGAATATCTATTTTGCTGAGTGTTTGAAAATAGTCTGCTGCAAGATAAACAATCTTTTGTGGTGCACCGGGGCATTTAATTGGCATAGGAGGCTGTGAAAAAACAGCGGGTCCATCGCTTGCCTGCAACCCTTTAATACATTCCCATGTATAAGCAGCATAGTCCGGACTATAATTGGAACTGACACCGTTTTTACCTAGCGTCTCGTTCAATCCTTCGATCTTTCCCCAATCGCAAGTGAGGCCTGCACAAATTACCAAGTAACCGTAATTGATCTGATGACCATCGGAAGTCGTAACTGAATTTTCTTCAGGTTCAAAACTAACAACTTTAGCTTTCACCCATGTCACACCCTTTGGCATCACGTGAGCTTCAAGTTTCGAATTCTGCGCCACCGTTTGAATGCCAGCACCAACAAGGGTTAGCGCTGGCTGATAGTAGTGTACCTCGCTAGGTTCAATCACGCAGATTCTGGCGTAGGGATTTTTACGAATTAGGCTTGCTGCTACGGTGATGCCCGCGGCACCACCACCCACTATGACCACTTCAAATGATTCACGCATCCGTCTACCCCCACATAATAATTGTGATTACTAACATGTAGCCCGCCATCGGCTAAACCAGCATAATTTCGATCAAGCGAGGACCCCGAGTATTCATAGCCTCAATATATTGCTCGTTAAATTCTTCGATGGTATTCGCCCGTGTTGCGGGGACTCCCATGCCTTCAGACAACTTCACGAAATCAAGATCCGGGTTACTGATATCAAGCATATCCATTGTTTTCTTATTCATTGTCTGTGCACCAACCCGTGCAAGCTCAATTTGCAGAATCTGATATTTACGATTGGCAAAAATCAGCACACAAATATCTAGATTTTCACGCGCCATAGTCCACAGTGATTGGATTGTGTACATCGCACCACCATCACCGTGGTTACAAACAACTTTTCTATCAGGACATGCAACAGCGGCACCTATTGCTGTCGGTAGTCCAAAACCGATTGAGCCACCCGTGAGAGTCAGCCAATCATGTGGCTCAGCATTAGCGCTACTTGGGTAGCATGCACCGCCTGCGGTTGCTCCCTCGTCAACAACAATAGCATCTACAGGTAAATATTCAGCGAAGGTCTGAGCTATTGTTCTAGGGGACAATTCACCCTTACCTGGTCCTGCTTTAACAAGTTTGGCTAACCTTGGCGTTTGTGAGGTAGCGTCCACCGCGGCGACTAATCTGGCGAGAGCATCTTCCGCATTTTCATCAACGTCTGCTAGCGTATGTAACTCGCTACCCGGCGCATAGAATTCACTCGGCTTGCCAGGATAAGCAAAAAAAGCGACCGGGGCTTTGGTGCCAACCATGATGAGTTGTTCCATATCTTTTATCTGTTCGACACCCATCTCTGCAAAGTAAGCCAGCCTTTCAATCTGACATCGACCCTCACCTCTCGGCATTCTAGTGAAAAAGGTGTCTGTGAAAATTCTGACACCCGTGGCCTGTGCGAGCTTGTCTGCTAGTGCTAAAGCTTCTTCGGTTAAGCCCATATTGCCGAGCAGGATCATAGATTGTTTGCCATTCTGCAAAAGCTCAGCAGCACGACTAACAGCGGCATCTTCTACCAACGATACGGGTGGGGCCTGTTTAAATTGCGCTGGTTCTACAGACTCATTCCACGCACAATCCGCTGGCACAATTAAGGTGGCTATATTTCCCGCTCCCTGATTAGCGATAGCAATAGCTTCTGCTGCATCTGATGGTAATTTTTCTGCAGTCTTTGTCGTATGAACCCAGTCAGAAACGCTCTGCGCTAGAGTAATAATGTCAGAGGTTAGGGGGGCATCATACTTTTTATGGTAAACAGCATGATCGCCAATCAAGTTCAGTACCGGAGAGTTAGCCTTCTTAGCGTTGTGTAAATTTGCGGAAGCGTTTGATAAGCCAGGCCCCAAATGCAGTAGCGTACAAGCCGGTTTGCCTGCCATTCTGCCATAGCCATCTGCAGCACCAGAACATACGCCTTCGAACAAACTCAAGATAGATCGCATACCTTCAGTTTTTCCAATCGCAGCAACCATGTGCATTTCAGACGTACCAGGATTTGAGAAACAAACCTCAACGCCATTGTTGATAAGTGTTTCCAGCAGGCTTTCCGCTCCATTCATAAGTTTTCTCCAGCTAATTGAGGCACGAGTATACCCCATTGAACTATTGTTGCGCGCGCATGCGTGGCAGACACAAACAAAACCAAAGTGGTCAATTCCCAAGCCAAGCATGGTTAATTTCACCAAATTGAAGTCGAAAGTAAACCGGGGATGCTAATTTGAATGTTCGTCAATTTCTTATTTCCGCCACATTTACAATAATAACAATGACTTAGACGGCTCAAAACTTCTTGGCACAGTTTGTGTATTACCTATACCAACTGACAAATTAATTACGACACGGATTGTAGCCGTAACAACCCCAAGTGTTAACGAAGAGAGAGTAAGGAAAATGACCACAGGAAGAATGAGACACGCTGGACGAACAACGGATTGGATAACTGCTTCAGTATTCACGCTAGTAGTCGGGAGCTTCGGACTTTTTGCACAGGCAAGAGTTGAAGCAAACGAATTGGTCTCACTCGCCGAAACTCATTCCAAAACATCATCGAAGGCCGAGGAGAAAGCTTGCATCTTATGTACCCAATCGCTCGAGGTCATTTGTGCTGCAACAACCAAAGAATCATTGATCCGAGCAGCAGGGGAGATCCTCTACAACTAGGTAGTTCCCGTCCGTAAAAACTCATTTCAGGGTGAATTTTTGAGACGCTCAGGACCTGTTGGTTTAAAAATCAATAGTTTTTCGCAAAGGAACCATGGAGATGTTTAGTTATCCGGATAAGAACTAGATAAGAAACTGGAACAAACAACTAATACAACACCAGCAATTTTCAGGGTGGATACCTACCCTCGCAGGAGAAAGTAATATGAGTGTTCTAAATCGTTTTTCAGATATTGTAAATTCCAACGTTAATTCAATGCTTGACCAAGCGGAAGACCCGAAAAAAATGGTGAGCTTCATTACTCGGGAGATGGAACAGACGTTAATCACAATTCGTACCGAGTCGAGTCGATATCTAGCCGAGAAGAAGCATCTGGCTAACAGGATCAACCAACTAACTACTGAAGCAGGGCAATGGCAAGAGCGCGCAGAACTCGCTATCGAAAAGGGCCGGGACGATCTCGCCAAGGCTGCGTTAAAAGAGAAGAATATTCACCATGACGCTGTGACCCAGTGTGAAGTCGAGATGGCACATATCGATGAAGTCGTTTTTAAGCTGTCCTCAGATGCAGAAGAGCTGACAGAAAAACTCAAATTTACCAGAGCCAGACAAAAAGCCCTTGTTCTTCGCGGCAATAGCGTCAAATCTCGCATTAAAGTAAAGCGACAGTTACATGATGTTTCATGTGAAGAAGCTCTGGATCGATTCGAAGCCTATGAACGAAAACTAGATGAGATGGAAGGTGAAGTTGAGGCATGGGATTTAGGTTCAAAAACACATCCAGAGTCAAGCAACGAGAGCCTTGAAGCTGAACTGAATTCCCTTGCCCAGGATGACAAATTGGACGATGAACTCGAAAGTTTGAAACAACGTATGAGAACCTAAATAAGAAAAGTATGAGAACTTCAGTAATACAAGTAGGAGAAGCATCATGAATCATAGACGATACAGCAGTACTAGCTATCGAGAATTCGAACGCGACTTTGACGAAAAATTCGAGACGGATAAAACTAAGCCAGAAATCTTTCTAGATAAAAGGCGCAGAAAACTTGGGGGCGTCTGTGCTGGAGTGTCACGCTACTTCAACATTCAATCGCTTTTAGTTCGTCTGGGCACCGTGGTTGTATTTTTTATAGCACCACAGGTTGTACTAATAGCCTATGGTCTCGCCTACCTAATTCTCGATGACCACCCCTAAATCGAGCTAACCAACTCTACTGGTGAATTGAGCAAGACATAACGTCGTACCGAGGGATCGTTTGAAGACACTTCAATCGGTCCCTTTCCTAGCGTATCCTCAGAATTAAAATTGCAGCGACTTCGCTGACAAGCACAGAGCTCAAGTTCTGTTCTCATAGATTCAACAATTGGATATGTTATGCACGATTTACTCATCGTAGGCGCAGGGAGCAGTGGCTCTGCAATCGCATCAAGGGCAACGGAAAACCCGAATCTGAATGTACTGTTGGTCGAAGCCGGTCCAGACTACCCAAACCTCATCGAAACACCCAGTGACATCATCAACAGCCACAACAACTCATACAAAAAACATGATTGGGGGCTTAGCTACTCGCCTACTGCGGGCAGAAACGTACCTTTTCCGAGGGGACGAGTTACTGGAGGCTCTAGCGCGGTAAATACCACTATCGCTCTGAGGGGAACACCAGAAGACTATGATGGCTGGGCAGACCTCGGCAACAAAGCCTGGAGCTGGGAAAATGTATTACCAGCTTTTAACCGATTGGAGAGAGATCTAGATTTTGGTCATCTCCCCTACCATGGTGATGCGGGACCCATCACTATAAGACGCTATCCCGAGGCAGAGCGCGTACCACAGCAACAAGCTTTTCTCGACGCATCGGAACGTTTGGGTTATCCCGTCTGCGATGACCAAAATGACCCAACAGGATGGGGTGCAGGTCCTCAACCAATGAACAAACTTGGTCGTCTTCGAATCTCTTCCGCAGCAGCGTACTTAGCCCCAATAAGAATCAGACCCAATCTCACGATCGAAAGTCAATCAACAGTGACACGCCTCCTTTTCGAAGGCAAAAAATGTATCGGCGTGGAGGTTGAATCCGACACTGGAGCAACGATAAAACATTTGGCGAAGACCACAGTACTTTGTGCAGGTGCCATCATGTCACCTGCCATCATGTTGCGCTCTGGCATCGGCCCAAAAAAAGAACTCGGGCAGCTAGGGATTG
>JBLHWY010000010.1:0-67731 GCA_047629195.1 Candidatus Azotimanducaceae bacterium | reverse complement strand
AAGCTGGTTGCGTCCGCTTGAGAATCACTTAATTACCAATGAGGCCACTGATATCGCCAGGATGTCCGCAGATGCTCAAACCATGCTAGATGTGAGTCCAAGCGGTTACACTGTTTTTGCGTAGTAGGTAAGTAAGTGGTTGTGTGTGTGGCTAAGTGAGTATTTCAATCGGTTGGTATGGCAAGAATATCAGTGTAGTCTTCTTCCCTACCTAAAAATAACGGACATGAGGATATGAATATGAGTGCAGACGGTAGTTGGAATGTCACAATAAATTCGCCGATGGGAGCACAGGAAGCGGTCGTCACCTTAGTGACCGACGGAAACAAGTTATCTGGCAATATGGCGGGCGCTCAGGGCACGCAAGAGTTTTCTGGCGGAACTGTTGATGGAGATGCGGTTGCGTTTGGAATCGATATGACTAAGCCCATGCCCATGAAGTTGGAAGTTACAGGTACCGTAAGTGGTGATTCAATCGAAGGTAATGTGAAACTGGGAGCCTTTGGAAACGCTACTTTCTCTGGTACGCGCGTTTAAATTTGGTTGACGAGTTAGTTCTCGTTCATAAATACCCATTCCAGAGTAAATTTCCAAGACTTTTCAGATCTGTTGTTCAGAAAATCAATAGGTTGTCGGGAAGTAACCATGGAGATGTTTAGTTTTCGGACAAGAATTAGTGTCTGACTAAATGCCCCTCAGACGAAACAGAACGTTTCACCTGAGGGGTGCTTGAAGTCTAACTAGCTATTTCACAAGCCATATATACAAGCTATATATACAAGCTATATATACAAGCTATATATACAAGCTATGCTGCAGCGCCAATCAAGATGTCTGCAAGCTTGGCTCGATGATACTTGGCGTCGCCAAATAACATCTGGTTGTGCATCTGCCGTTTAAAGAAAAGGTGTATGTAGCACTCCCAAGTGAAGCCTATACCGCCGTGAAACTGAACGGCTCTACTCGATGAAAAAATAGCCATTTCACCTGCGTTAGCTTTCGCCATATGGGCAAACTTAGCGGCATCATCTCTGTCAGCTTGAGTCTCAGCAACGTCTATTGCACATGCAGCGTTGTATGCTAACGATTTGCATCTGTCAATCTCCAGCATGACATTTACAAGCGGGTGTTTGACGGCCTGAAAAAACCCTAGCGGATGATCGAATTGAACTCGCGTTGATGCATATTCGACAGTTGTTTGGAGCAGCCATTCGCCTGCGCCTACCATGTCGGCTGTAATGATCGTCTGAATAGCAGGCAATGCTGCGGCAAGACTTGAGTCACCTGTACCCGGTGCCGCTAGCTCAATGGCTGCCGCATTTTTAAACTCGATGTGAGCCTGGTCCCGCGTTAAGTCAATAATACCGTCTGCTGTAATCGAAACTCCGGCAGCGTTTGCATCAACGAGATATAGGGCAATACCCTTTGAGGTTGTGGCGCTAACAACAAAGTGGTCACATTTCTGAGCATCCTGAACATAGTAGGACGTGCCATTGAGCGTTGTGCCTGTGGAGGTGTTGGTAGCTGCAACGTCTGTGTCGCGAGCTTCCCAGGAACCGTGTTTGTTCGTTACTGCCAGCGTCATGGGTACGCCACTTGCGATATCACCCAGGGCCGCAGTTGCAACGTCAGATTGACACTCTCTTAGGACAAAACTGGCGATCATGGTTGAGATTAGCGGTGAGGGGAATGCCGCTTTGCCGGCTTCTTCAGCGATAGCGACGGCTGCGACCAAAGGCATGCCAAGGCCACCAGCTGCCTCAGGAACGCAAGCCGCAGTCCAGCCTAGCTCTGCGATTTGCTGCCACAGGTCTTTGTTCCATACACACTTAATATCTCTGTGTATATTGGGATCTTCCGCCACCAGAGAATGAAGCTTATCGGGGCTACAATTATCAGAGAAAAATTTGGCGGCTGAATCTTTCAGCATCGTTTCGTCTTCACCGAAGCCGAAGTTTTTAGGTTGTTCTTTCATCGTCATGTTTCCCTTTACTTCGATTTGGGCATGCCAAGCACGCGTTCGCCGAGAATGTTTCGTTGGACTTCGTTCGCACCAGCCGCAATGGTGACGCCAAACGAGTTCATGTATGCAAGTGGCCACTCACCGCCACCCGGCGCTTTGTCGTCATTGAGATACAAGCTACTTGCAGGACCTTCAATGTCATAAGAAAGCTTTGCAAGATCTTGATTGTATTCGGTGCCCACCAGCTTGTTTTGTAACGCCAGCCGCATAGGGTGATCGAGCAGTGACTGCACACCTGCGCGTCTTTGGTTTTGTCTGAAAGATTCCTGACGGATAATCATTTTGACAATTTCGTCACGAATCAAGGGGTCATCTGCCGCTGTCTTGCCATTTCTATAGCTGTTTTTTGCAAGGTCGATTAGGGCCGAAGGACTGCTGGTATTCGCGCTAGTCTCGCTCTTCTGGGTCATACCACCGGCCGATGGCGTTACTAGCATGCCTGCGCCTCGTTCGTGTGCAAGCGTTGTCATGGCGACTTTCCAGCCGGCACCGACATCATCAAGTCGATACTTGTCTTCAACGACGAGGTCTTCGAAGATCACTTCGTTAAAGCCAGTTTCACCAGTCATTTTTATGAGCGGTCTAACCGTTACGCCTTTACCCAGCGCCGATTCAATGGGTACGGCGAAGTAGGACAGGCCGTTGTACTTGTCTTCTTTGTCGGTTCTGCAAAGGAGGATCATCCAACTCGCGAAATGCGCGAGCGAAGTCCAGACCTTGTGACCATTTATGACCCAGCTATCGCCTTTTTTCTCGGCGAAGGTTTGTTGGTTGGCAAGGTCAGATCCCGCGCCAGGCTCACTGAAGCCCTGACACCAGATGTCTTCTCCTGAGAAGAGACGAGGTAACAATTCATTTTTGACTTCTTCTTGGCCGTGGAAATAGACCGTGGGCGCTGCCATGCCTAATCCAATAATGTTCGGAAAGTAGGGTGTTTTTGCGCGTTGCATTTCCTGATTGGCAATCGTTTGGCAGTCCGTATGACCGCCGCCGCCGCATTCTTTTGAGTAGTCCGCCCCGACTAGGCCTGCTTCGTAGGCAGACTTCTGCCATTTTTTGAGATAACCCAGGGCTTCGGGGTCACTTAACTCGAGAGCACCGAGTGGTATTCTCATTGAGGGTTGGCCCGGGTGGTTGTTCTCTAGCCATTCACGCGCCTGTGCTCTAAATTCGGCTTGTTCTGGCGTATCTTTTGATTCCGATGCGGACATCTTGTTACTCCTGCTTACTTTGTTGGCTATTTACTAGACATTAAATTTCATGGGCGTTTGTACAGTAATGGGAAGCGCTATAAAAGGTCAGGTCTGTCCAATTCCATCCTCTGTACAGACCCCTTTCACTAGAAATTGTATTTACTGATCTACTTGATATGCTAGGACACTATTTCAAATTGGAAGATTCAGGGGAAGAGAAGATGTCGAGCAAGCATAATACGTTTTGCAGAGTTTGTGAGCCTTCGTGCGCATTGATCGCCGAGGTTGAGAATGATGAGATTGTTTCTCTGCTCCCCGACCGAGATCATCCGGTGACCAAAGGCTTTGCTTGCCATAAGGGGCTGGCTACACTTGAGATTCATCAGGATCCGGATCGTAACAATTACCCTATGAAAAAATCGGGCAATGGTTTCGAGCGCGTGAGTTGGGATGAAGCAGCGACGGGTATTGCCGCTGGACTGGCGGGCGTAAGAGAAAAGTATGGGGCTAATTCAATTGCGTCATATTCTGGAAACCCACTGGCATTCAATTCAATGGCGGGTCCAGCGATTGGGTCATTTTTTGTCAAGAATGAAATCCGAAGAAATTTCAGCTCTGGTACTCAGGATTGCACTAATAAATTTGCCGGTAGCGAAGCAATGTTTGGCTCCAGCACGATTCATCCCATTCCAGATATTGAGAATACAGATTTTCTGCTGGTTTTTGGCTCAAATCCTCGTGTCTCACACATGAGCTTCATCTCGATTGCTGATCCCATGAAGGCATTACGAGAGGCAAAGAAACGTGGTGCCAAAATTCGTTTCGTTGATCCGCGGGTTAACGAATCAGTAAAGGGAATTGGCGAAGTTGTTCAGGTTAATCCAGATACTGATGTGTATTTGATGGCAGCGCTGTTGCATGAACTAGACGCGACCGGTCGTTTCGATATCGAAGTGATTGAGGAACACGGTGAGCGTGTTGACGAGCTACGATTATTTATCGCGAACTATTCTCCTGATCGTGTCGCAGAGGTGGTGGGGATATCAGCAGCAGAGATTCGGCAGTTGGCAAAAGAGTTTGTCGATGCCGATAAAGCGGCAGTATATATGTCGACGGGCGTGAATATGGGCAGGCAGGGCACAATCGCTTACTGGCTGTTATTTATGTTGAGCTTTGTTACTGGTAACTTGGACAAACCCGGCGGCAATATTTACTCACTTGGCTTTTATCCCGCTGCGAAGGCAGGCAAGACATACGAAGATAATCCGTTCTTTGAATCAGCCTTTGGCGAAATGAGAAAGATTCGGGGTTCACTGCCAGGAAATTTACTCGCCGATATGATTTTGGCTGAAGAGGATCCAATAAAAGCTTTGGTCGTTATTTCTGGCAATCCAATTTTGTCGATGGGTGGCGGTGAGAAAATGCGTAGAGCATTCGAGAAGCTTGAGTTCATCTTTATCATCGATATTTATCCGAATGCGACAGCTGCTTATGCCGATTATGTGTTACCCGCGACAGATATGTACGAGCGTAAAGATATTAATATGTGTGGTCTTGGCCTACAGCAACAGCCTTTTGTTCAATATACTGATTTTATTGTGCCGCCTAAGGCAGAGCGAAAACCCGAATGGTGGATTTTAGCTCGATTAGAACAAGCGCAGGGCTTCGGCGAAAAGGCTGAAGGCACCGATGCTGAGTTTGAAATGGAAGCTCCCCTTGGTAGGCTTGATCATATGCTGCGGCAGAGTGATTTAAGTTCAGCCAAGCTTGAAGCAATGCCTCACCAGACGGCGGTATTGCCGAGCCCTAAGGCGGGTCGATTTTATCAGGATTGGATTCAGACTGAGAATGGGAAAGTGGATTGCTGTCCTGAAATATTTACGGAAGCGTTAGGACTCTGTGAGCAGATATTTCTTGAAGCTGAATCAGAGAGTCAAGCCAGCACTCAGTTGAAAATGATCTCGCGTCGAACTAACTATATGATTAATAGCTGGTTCCATAATGTCCCCTCACTGAAACGAGCTAAACAACTGACGAATCCTCTGTACATGCATCCTGAGGATGCTCGGGCACGCAATGTGGGTGAAGGTTCGGAGGTGAAAATTCATAATGGTAATGGTGAAATCGTTTCTAGTGTCGTGCTGGATGACTCGCTAAAGCCGGGCACTGTTGCCATGACGCACGGTTGGGGTCATCAAAACACGGGTATGAATGTCGCTAAGAAATACGCTGGTGTCAATACCAATGAGTTGCTTCCAACAGGACCGGGCAGTTACGAGAAGCTCAGTAATCAATCTTTTATGACCGGTATTCCAGTGGATGTTGAAGTATGCGCATAGGACTTATAGCTGATACACATATGCCTGGTTCAATAAAAGAACTTTGGCCCCAGGCATATGATGCGTTCCGGGATGCTGATGTGATTCTTCACGCCGGAGACCTTCATACATTAGACGTTGTTGATGAACTCAATCAGCTTGCCCCAATATATGTGGCCCGTGGCAATGGTGACTTGGATATAATCGATGACCGCTTGCAAGATTGCTGGGCACTTGAATTGGGTGGGCTAACCATCGGTATGATTCATAAATTACCATCACCAGCAAGAAAATCACCTGAATTCATCGCGGGTTATGTCGAGCGCCACTTTGGTGATGTGCAACCTGACATTATGGTTTATGGCCACACCCATCTTGAAGGTGTTCATTTGGTGGGTGACATGTTGTGCATTAACCCTGGGTCTCCCACGCTACCTAAAAATCAATCTATTCGTCACGGCACTATTGGAATGTTGGATATTTCGTCAACTGGGACAGTGGCTTCAATTTTTCAGATCACAGAGCAGGGCATTGAGGCGCATGAGCATGTTGCGCCACATTCTTTTAGTCGTTAGCATTCAGCTGTTGGTCATTTTGGCGGAGCCTTTTCTCAGCGCTAGGCCAGAGATTGCGATCAACAGTGAAATACTGGTGAGTAAATAAAGTCCTGAGTTGAAGCCACCGCTCATGTCATACATAAACCCTAAAGTGAGCGGGCCTAAGACGCCGCCAACTTCTGCTACCGAGAAAAATAGTCCACTTGCCACGCCTGCGTATTTTTCACCCACCGCGGGTAGTTCCAAAAGCGTCAGAATTAATACGGTCATGAGACTCGATCGAGCGATACCTTGAAGTATCAGGCCTGTAATAAGAGGAACATCCGCTTGAAACTGCAACAACACGCTTGCGACTGCTGCGCACAGACTCAATATAATTAGAATGTGATACCTGCGTCCCGGCGTTGCCAGTCTAGGAATCAGTAGCGATCCTGCAATCCCAATGACTGTTGGGATGGCTGCCCAATAGCCGGACTCAACCAGCGAAAGGCCGCCGTTCTTAAGAAGTTCCGGCAACCAGTTATTCAGTCCGTGGTTAAACATGAATACCCCAATACCCATGCCTAATACCAATACAACCGAAGGCTGACGTAGCAAGTTTGCAATAATTTGAGTTTGCTTTTGCGGCACTTGAGCGAGTTCGTCTTGAGTCTGAACATCAATAAGCGGGGTGTTAGAAGAAGGGTTGAACGATGCCAGTGCAAACCATGCAAGACTAATCAAAGCTGTAAATCCGGCCCACAGGAACATGACCCCACGCCAGGAATCATCAAATAAGGGAACCAGAACTGAATGGGTCAAAGTCAGAGATATAACACCGCCAATAGAGGGCCCGGTCATATAGATACCCATGGCTAAACCTCGGGTCTGACCGTCAAAGTATCTGGTCACAACCTTAGGTGCACCGGCAGAAATGATCGGCCCCCCGATACCGAATAGCATGACGGCGATGATTAGCATGGCATAGCTATCTGAAAATCCACGTGCCAGCGCTGAAGCTGCAATGATGAGTCCGCCTAGTGTTAGCGCGTAGCGGGTGCCTAACTTGTCTAACAAAATACCGCAGGGGATGGCGGATACAATAAACACTAATTGCCAGGCGCCCATGACGCTGCCCATCGCTGAGTGACTGATGTCGAGATCAGATTCAATGAGCATAACGAGCGGGGCTAGGCTAGTAACTATAAGGCCAAAGGAGCAGTAGAGTGCCCAGACGCCTGTCAGTAGTGCCCACCGATACCAGTGGGGGGAGGTGGGCATGAAAATTCCTTAAGTGCGGTTTATAGGTGCTATTTGAGCGAGTTAATAGGTAGCGATGTTGTTGATTTTAATTCTTGTAGAAGTACGTTTGACCGAACGCTTGCAACGATTGGCAGGCTCATCAAGTTGTCCATAAGGAAATCGGAAAAATGTTTAAGGTCGCGGGTCATGATTTTTAGTACGTAGTCCTCATCGCCGGTGACGGCGTGGCACTCCATGATCTCCTCGTGCTGGTCAACAACCTGCTGAAAATCTTGGGTTGGATGTCTACCGTGACTTGTTAATTTGATGCTCACGATCGCTGTCACCTCAAGTCCCAGCTCGTCGGCATCCAAAAGTGCAACGTAGCCTTTTATAATGCCGGTTTCCTCTAGCTTCTTCATGCGTCTTTGACACTGGGAGGGCGAAAGATGCACTGATTCAGCAAGTTCCGCTGTTGTGCTTCTGCCTGCGCTTTGCAGGGTGTTGAGTAATTGTGTGTCGAATCGATCCATAAATAGAATTTGGTGCGAAAAAAGTAAAGAAAAAAGGGTTTCTATGCGCAATTATCGCATAAGCGGCGCGAATTTAGCAATGTATGCGAAGTAAACGCAGAGATCACGCGCTAAACTTCGAGTTAACTGTTCTTAGAGTCGATAATCATGGGTTTGAATCAGAAGCAGATAATTTCAGAGCTTCCCTTGCACCTGCAAGGATATGTTGAGGCTCAGAACTACGAATCCTATTCACCGCAAGACCATGCGTTATGGCGTTTCCTTATGGGCAGGCTTTCGGTGCAGTTAGCCGGCACTGCTCACCTAATTTACCTGGGCGGCTTGAAGCGGGTTGGTATTAACCGCGAGATGGTGCCAGATCTTGAGGTTATGAACGCGCACCTGGCGCAGATTGGTTGGCAAGTGCTGGGTGTGACAGGTTTCATTCCGCCCCCAATATTCATGGAGTTTCAATCTCGCTGCATCTTGCCTATTGCCTTGCGCATGAGATCGATTGAGCAGATTTTTTATACGCCGGCACCAGATATTTTGCACGAATCTGCCGGCCACGCCCCTCTGCTGATCGATGTTGATTATGCCGAGTTTTTGCAACAATTTGGCAAGTTGGGTACGAAGGCTCTGAACTCGAAAGGAAAAACTCCCTCTGAGGCGTCAAAGTTTGCAAGGTTACACTGGTGGACGATTGAGTACGGTTTGGTAGGTACCGTTGATAACTATAAACTCTTTGGCGCAGGTCTACTCTCGTCACTAAGTGAAAGTGCCAACTGTCTTGACGATAAGCGGGTGGTAAAGAAACTGCTTACTGTCGATGCGATTTGTCAGGATTATGATATTACTCATGAGCAACCCTTATTGTTCGTGACTCACAGTTGTCAGCATATGAGGCAGGTTTTAGATGTTGTGGCACAAGGCATGTGTCAGTTTAACGGTCGAGCCGAATCAGTCCGAGAAGCAATTAGTGGTGAGTCAGTCTGCACGTTGAAATATTCCTCGGGCTTACAGGTTAGTGGAATTGTTTCCGAAGTGATAACAGACCAGATGGACAATGCGGTTTATGTCCGCACCGCGGGTCCCACTCAGCTTGCATGGCGCGACAATCAACTGCCTGGGCACGGGGGTGCGTATCACGCGAATGGGTTTGGGTCGCCAGTTGGTAGAGTCAACGAGATGACGCGTTGTTTGTCGGAGTACACGATTGACGAGTTAGACGGGCAGGGAATTCGAGCGGGTGATGAGACATCGCGAGCTACCACGCTCGAGTTTTTGTCAGGGATTACTGTCTCAGGGGTTTTGATTGGTATTGAGCGCAGGGAACAAAAAAATATTCTGTTTAGTTTTGCTAATTGCACTGTTCTGACAAATAAGGGCGGAGTTCTTTTTGACCCAGCCTGGGGGCAATATGATATGGCGCTCGGTGCTGAATTGGTGTCGGTTTCCGGCGGTGCTGCAGATCGATCAAATTATCAAATTGAGACGCTCAATCTCTCTGCCGAGATGTCTGAGGGTGGAGTAGACAACGCAAGCTCGATGGTTGAGCCTGATTTGATAGAAGTCTACGGAGCGGTGAGGGAGATGCGCGAGGCTATTACGCAATACCCTGCTAAATGGCGTGGCGAGTATGATGCTGTTGTTGATCGCGTACTTGCGATTGGTGATTGGCTAGTACTACTCGAACTGTATGAAATTACTTTGATTTCAGCAAACCCCGTAAGCCAAGTCGTGTACGACAAACTAGTCGGCTTGATAGATACTGATCGAGAACTGAAGTCATTGGTTAATCAGGCAGTAGCGGCTTTGCGGACGGGAACTAGCTAGTGTGGGTCGAAGCACTAAACATCCTCAGACTTTGCAGCACGGTGTCGATGGTGAGCTCTTCTCTGGTGATTAACCACTGATAGAGGTCAGTGATGATGGTCAAGGTGAGTTGAGCTGAGGCCTAGGGCCGCTTTGATCTATTCGTCGTTGCGAACTTTAGCAGGATTAGGCTGAGCCAAGCGCTACCATTGGGAATTTTGAATAGCCATGCTGATCGTATGCTGACGAATTCGGGACAGGATTCCTGAAGATTTGCCAGTCGGCCTATCATTTGGCCTATAGGTAGCGAACGGTTGTTTTGCCTTGTATGCTTGCACTCGCGGCACCCTTGTGGCAATTTTGCCGATAGACTAAAGCTAATTGAAATTTTCTAAAGAGGTAATCTTGCTACTCGATCTTCACACACATTCGATAAAATCAGACGACGGCCGCGCGAAAGTAGAAAACTATTGCCAATGGATCAAGGCGAAAGAGTTACCTCTAGCGGGTTTTGTATTGACTGAACACCGACAATTCGACGATGAGTCGGATTATTCACCTCTCGCTGAAAAATATGGACTATGTATTTTGAAGGCAAGCGAGGTCGAAACTGAATATGGACATGTTTTGGTTTACGGCGTGACCCCAGAACTTCAGGAAGCCTTCGATTTTGCAAGTACACATCTCAAGCTGGCTGTCGTGCTGGAGGAAAGCAAGAAGCATGGTGCCGTTGCCGTTCCCTGTCATCCTGGGCGACCGAAGGTCGGCATGTTTGCGCATACCGATGAACTTGGCGTTCCAGAAGGTGTAGACATAGTAGAAATTCATAATGGCGGCAGTCGCGATCAAGAAGATCAAATTGCAATCGATAACGCCAAGGCGTTGAACTACCGCGGAATTGCAGGCAGCGATTCACATATTGTTAGCCATATAGGTCGCTGTGCCACAAAATTTAGCACCAATATTGAATCGATTGATGATTTGGTCGCAGCGCTTAAGGCCGGCGAGTTCGAAGCGGTAAATTTGAAAGTAAAAGCATCGTAAAACGGCTAGCTGAGTGACTGGATAATGTCTCCTTTGCCCAGCAATTAGCCGCTTGGAAATAGAGTATTTACAATAATAGAGAGAACTACACGTGACTGATAATGTTGAACAACAGGATATCGAAGATCTTCGAGCGAAATTCCTGAATCGTGATTTTGACGAGAAAGAATTTGAGATAAACGCGGCAAAGACAATATCCTACGCGCAACTCTGCGGTGAAACACAAGATCGTTTCTTGGATGAGAAACACCCTGATTTTCAGGCTTCTTCTACGTTTGTTGCGAGCCTTAGTGGGCGCAGGGTGTTGCCAGAAGATTTTCCTAAATTTGGCTTGGGCATGGACGCCGGTAAAGGTGTTGAATGCCTTCAGCCAGTGCGCCCGGGTAAAAAATTGATTGGTAAAACCCATCTCCACGATATCTACACAAAAACAGGTCGTTCTGGCCGTATGGTGTTTGCCGTGTCTAGAATGGAATTTTACGATGAAGATGGTAATCATCTGGCGAACGCAGACAGTCGGGTCGTGATGCGGGAGAAAAGTAAATGAGTATTGCAACAGTAGCAGACGTTGAATTTGGCGTAGAACTTCCAACTTTTCAGCCCGACACGTCGCTTGAGACTGTTGGTAAATTTGCGAAACTGGTCGGCTGGGGCGGAGCGCGCTTCAGCGACCATGAGGCAGCTAGGAAAGAAGGCCTGCCAGGCGCCATGGTGCCCGGCATATTAAGTCAGGGTTATCTAGTTGCGATGATTCACCAGTGGGCACCCCCCGCGGAAATAAAGCAGATTGATACAGTATTCCGAGCACCCGTGATTGCTGATGAGCCACATGCGATTAATGGCGTTGTGACTGATATCGATGAAGGCGAAGGTCTTGTCGAGATTGATATTACTGTGACTAACGAGAAGGGTGAAACGCGGGTGTTCGGCACCGCATCGGTAAAACTACCACTTTCTGCCTAGTTTCATACATAGTTTCATACATAGTTTTATAGATAGTTTTATAGATAGTTTTAAAGACGACCCGGGCATAGCCTTGGTCGTCTTTTCGAAACCACACCTGTTTAACTACACGGGTTTAAAAAGAGGGATCGATAGCGTTTCGTGTTCTTCCCATTCAACCTGAACCTTCTGTCCGATTGATACATCTGTGGCAGGATCTTTAAGTCCTATGACGTTCGATAAGATCCGGGGCCCTTCGTCCATATCGATCCAAGCAACGACATAGGGAACCATATTCCTGAAAAACGGATGGTAACTCTGTCGTACGACGCTGAAGGAATATACTGTTCCTTGACCCGCTGATGTCTTCCACTCAAGTTTGCCGGAAGTGCAACCGGTGCAGTGTGCTCTAGGGTAAAATATGACCTTGTTGCAACTGTCGCACTGCTGATACTTGAATTCCTTGTTTCGTGTGGCGGCCCAAAACGCGCGAGTATCGTGTTCCTTGGCTGTTGGTATTGGTCTTTGTGAATCACTCATGATCAGTCTCTCCCAAGGATAATAGTGCCAGCGGTGTGTCTGCTGCCAAGCATGCCGCCGTTGCCGTGAGCGACAGCTAGTTTGGCATCGGTAACCTGCGAGTTGGATTCGCCGCGTAACTGACGCGCTGCCTCGATCAACAGAAATATGCCACGCATGCCGGGATGATTCGAAGATAAGCCACCGCCATCTGTATTCAAAGCTGGGCCATCGGCGGGGCGATCAAATCTGAGCCTGCCGCCTTGGACCCATGGACCTCCTTCTCCCTTTTTGCAAAAGCCTAGGTCTTCAAGCAGCGCAAGTACGGTAATACTAAAAGAGTCATAGATCATGGCTACGTCCATCTCAGAAGGCAGCACGCCAGCTTCGCTGAACGCTAAGGGCGCGGACTGAGCTGCCGCACTTGTTGTTAGGTCGCCGCCAATTTCAGGGTATTTGGTCGCCTCGCCGCTGCCAAGTATCCATACCGGTGGTTTTGGGCAGTTTCGAGCAACTTCAGCGCAAGCGATAACAACTGCGCCGCCGCCATCGGAAATCATACAGCACTCTAACAGGTGCAACGGGTCGGCGATCATGCGTGAATTGACCACATCTTCTATCGTGGTTTCCCGTATGTCGAGGAATTCGAGGTCTTCCATTGCCTGCACAGCCTCTGGGTTGCGCATGGCATGGTAACGCGTTGCAATGGATATTTCGGCGAGTTGTTCACTGGTTGTGCCGTATTCGTACATATGGCGCTGCGCCACCATTGCGTAATTTGAGATTAGAGTGGCGCCAGCGAAGGTGTCCATGATGTCTGCTGGATGCTGGTTGCCGCCGCTTCGTCCTCCGACGCCAATAGCACGGGCACTGCTATGCGCGGTGGAACCGTAAGTGAGAAGTGCAACTTTCACCTTGCCTGCTGCAATATCTCGCTTGGCGTGGGCTGCGTGAAATTCGTAAGAGCTGCCGCCAACGCCAGTGGTGTCAATTACCTTGGGGTTTAACCCGAAATATTCGGCAATATTGAGGCCGCTCATGGCGCCGCCCCCGTCTCCTGCGTCGTACAGGCCATCGACATCTGTCCAGCTTAAGCCTGCATCTTCTAATGCTCTGGCTGCGCATTCGGCCTTTATTTGCAGCGGGCTCATAAGCCCCCCTACATCCCTTAACGGGTGCTCATGAATGCCTACAATTGCTGCGATCCTATCCTGACTCATGAATTTACTCCTCCATTCCAATGTATTCCAAGTCAAACAGTACTATTCCCAGGCTGGTTTGTCTTGCGGTACACGGCCCGCGACGTCAATTGGACCTACGCGAAATAGGGTATCCCGATGATTACAGATTTCGGATGAAAATGGTTTTCGCTTTTTTGCGTCACCTGTGGCAGATTACTGCAAAAAAGGTGGAGTACAAAATTGAAAATTATCTGCATGACCGGTGGATTGGCATCGGGAAAAACAACCGCGAGTGAGTTTCTTCAATCTCGTGGAGCCGAAATCATTGATGCTGACAAATTGGGGCATCGAGCTTACGATCCTGGCACACAAGCTTACCTAAAGGTTATCGAAGCATTTGGCGCAGATATTGTTGCAGATGACCATCAGATCGATCGAAGAGCACTCGGTGGCAAAGTGTTTGGTAAGCCTGAAGCGCTAAAGAGACTGACGGATATCGTTTGGCCCGAGATCAGACGTCTAGCTGAGCTTGAAATAGCAGGATATGACGCTACTTACCCGGACGGCGTTGTGGTGCTTGAAGCAGCAGTATTGTTTGAAGCAGGTTGGGAAGATATCGGCGACGAAATTTGGGTGCTAGCAGTGGATAGGGAAGTTGCTGTTGCAAGGGCGATGGCGCGGGACAATGCTGACCAGGCAGCAGTTGAGAGCCGTATTGATTCTCAGTTAAGTAATGAAGAGCGAATAGCCCGAGCTACTACCGTAATTTATAATAATGGTGATCAAGAAGGCATGATTGAGCAATTGGAAGCTGAATGGTTGAGAGTCTCACAAGGCTGATTTCTGGAAAGGTGCAGAGCGTTAGTTTACAATGCGCGGCTTTCGCATAAATACCTTAATGAGTCAGTAGACGTGGAAATTAATCCTTTAGTTGTTCGTATCAAAGACCTAGTGGAGAGAACAGAAGTTCTCAGGGGGTATCTTTGACTATGACAACCGGAAAGAAAGGTTGGCGGAAGTCGAGCTTGAACTTGCTGATTCTGCTGTTTGGGATAAGCCCGAATATGCTCAGCAATTAGGTCAGGAACGTTCCTCACTTGAAGCTATCGTTCACACCATTGACCGGCTGGATGAGGGTAACGCTGATGCAGCTGACCTGCTCGAACTGGCTAAAGAGGAAGGTGACGAAGCCCTCGTAGCAGATATAGAGGTTGACCTTGAAGCATTAGATCAACATCTTGAGAAGCTGGAATTTCGGCGCATGTTCTCAGGCGAGATGGATCCAAACAATGCGTTTGTTGATATCCAGTCTGGATCGGGTGGCACTGAGGCCCAGGACTGGGCGGATATGTTGCTTCGCATGTATCTGCGGTGGGGTGAATCCAAGGGCTTCAAAACGGAAGTGGTTGAGCTTTCCGATGGTGACGTCGCTGGTATAAAAGGGGCGACAATCCACTTTCAGGGTGAATATGCATTCGGTTGGCTGCGAACTGAAACCGGCGTCCACCGTTTAGTACGAAAGTCCCCGTTTGATTCTAGTAGTCGGCGTCACACCTCTTTTGCTTCGGTGTTTGCGTCTCCCGAGCTCGATGATGATATTGAGATTGATCTAGATATGTCTGAAGTCCGAGTGGACACATATCGTGCTAGTGGTGCCGGTGGACAACACGTCAATAAAACCGACTCAGCCATCCGGTTAACGCATCTCCCAACGGGTGTTGTCGTCCAATGTCAAAACCAGAGATCCCAGCACAAAAATAAAGATCAGGCACTTAAGCAACTTAAAGCTAAGTTATATGAGTTAGAAGATCAGAAACGACGGTCAGAAATGGATGTGGTCGAAGCCAATAAGTCAGATATCAGCTGGGGTAGCCAAATTCGATCTTATGTACTCGACTCTGCTCGAATTAAAGATTTGAGAACCAATGTGGAAACCTCTAATACCCAAGCGGTTCTTGACGGTGATCTTGATCAGTTCATTGTGGCAAGTCTAAAGCAGGGTCTATAGCGCTACCCTTAAGCCGTTGCCACATCGATAATTCCATGATTAAACTTATCAGCAAATCCATTAACAAATAAACAACAAAGAAAGGCAACCAAAGAGAAGCACATGAGCGACGAAAATCAGGTTCAGGAAGAGAGTGATATTATCGCTCAACGTAAAGCAAAGTTAGCTGAACTCAGAGAGCGGGGTAACGCCTTTCCGAATGATTTTAGACGTAAACATACTGCCGGCGAACTACATGCTGAGCATGGCGAGCAGTCAAAAGAAGACCTCGCAGAAAACAAATCCGACACGGTTGTGGCCGGAAGAATTATGCTGCGTCGTGCAATGGGTAAGGCAAGTTTTGTCACTATTCAAGACCGAACGGGCAGAATCCAAGCCTATATTCGTCAGAGTGATGTCGGTGAGGACAGCTACGCCGATTTTAACAAATGGGATATTGGTGACATCGTTGGTATCTCGGGTTACATGATGAAGACCAATAAAGGGGAGCTGTCTGTACACGCGACAGAACTCCGATTGTTGACGAAATCTCTAAGACCGTTGCCAGAGAAACATGCGGGTTTGACCGATACAGAAACAAAGTATCGCCAGCGGTATTTAGACCTGATGGTTAACGATGATACCCGTGAAGTCTTTCGGAAACGTACTAAAATTGTTAGTACGATTCGTGATTACTTCAATAAGCATGACTTTATGGAAGTGGAAACTCCCATGATGCAATCCACCCCTGGAGGCGCAACAGCAGCCCCTTTTGTGACGCACTACAACGCGCTCGACGTTGATATGTTTCTGCGTGTAGCGCCTGAGTTGAATCTCAAACGTCTGGTTGTTGGCGGTTTCGAGCGTGTTTTTGAGATCAACAGAAATTTTCGAAATGAGGGTATGTCAACGAAGCATAGCCCAGAATTTACAATGCTTGAGTTTTACTGGGCCTATGCAGATTTCAATGATCTGATGGATTTGACGGAAGAGTTATTTCGGCAAACAGCTGTTGCTGCGAATGGGAAGCCAACTTTTAACTATCAAAATACCGAAATAGATTTTGGTCAGCCGTTCGCGAGAATGACCATGGCTGAAGCTGTACTTGAATTCAATCCCTCTATTACACCTGATCAGCTATCTGATATGGCTGCGGCAAAGACGCTAGCCAAGACCGTAGGTGTTGAAGCCGATGACAGTTGGGGTCTGGGCAAAGTGATAATGGAAATCTTCGAGGCTACGGTTGAAGATAAAATCACTCAGCCATTGTTCATAACCCAACACCCAACTGAAGTGTCTCCGCTAGCGCGTCGTAATGATGATAATCCAGAATTGACTGACCGATTCGAACTGTTTTGTATGGGGCAGGAGATCGCTAACGGTTTTTCTGAGTTGAATGATGCGGAGGATCAGGCTGAGCGTTTTCGAATGCAAGTTGCAGCCAAAGATGCTGGCGATGATGAAGCAATGCACTATGACGCTGATTATGTCACTGCGTTGGAATACGGTCTTCCACCTACAGCGGGCGAAGGTATTGGTATTGATAGGTTAGTCATGTTACTGACCGACTCACCTTCGATTCGAGATGTCGTTTTGTTTCCTCATATGCGACCAAAAAAATAGCTTGTTAGCCTATTAGTTCGTTAGCCCATCAGTTCATAAGAGAGTAGAGCTTGTAGGCGCCGAGCGCTAAGGTCACGGTCACGGCGATCACCGCTAACATGTTTTCTATGGGTCGATTTCGGTATCGGCCCATGATCTTTTCGCTGTTCATGACCCATAGTAGCGAAATCGCTATAAAGGGTAGAATTAATCCATTTGCGGCTTGTGCGAATAGTATGGCTGTTAGCGGCTTAGTTTCAGAGTAAGCAACTAAGGTGCCGGCTACCAAGACGAATACCCAACACAATCTGAACTTTGTCGAGTTGAGATTTCCGTTCCATCCGAGTGCGCCGGTAACAGCATAAGCAGCTGCCAGAGGCGCAGTAATCGCGCTTGTGAGACCAGCGGCCATTAATCCACAGGCAAAAAAGTATTTGGCTCGAGCGCCTAGTAGCGGTTCTAATTGAATACCAATAGTGGCTGTGTTGATCTCCGCCTGAGTATTAAAAAAAGCAGACATTGCGGTACTCATAATTGCGAGCGTGACCAGGCCGCCCAAGCCAATCGACAATCCAGTATCCCACTTGGCCTCATGCAGGGCTTGATCTGTATCCAGGCCTGACCATTTTTGCTGTGCTGACTTTGCATGAAGAAATAGATTGTAGGGTACGACGGTTGTTCCAATCAGTGCGATAGCCATTAACGAACTCGACTCAGATAGGTCTGAAGGGATAAATCCTTTCAGCATCGCTTTGATATCAGGTGGATAAACCATAATGGAAGCCACAAAAACGACACTCATTGCTAATACCAGCGCAATCAAACACTTTTCAATTAGCTGATAACGACCCGTCATCAACAAAGCAAAAGCAATCAGTGCAATGCTAAGGGAAAGCGTGGTGGTAGGGACGTCAAGGACAATGGCTCCCGCAACCGCTGCGCCGAGTATATTGCCACCCTGATATGCTGCATTGCCTATCCCGATGCCAGATATGATCAGCACAATTGCGGCAAATCGTGCAACGGGGTTTGAAATGCTATGACGAATGGCTTCGGCAATGCCTGATTTGGAAACGATACCAAGCCTCGCTGCCATATTTTGTAAAAGGATTGTCGTGAGAATAGAGAAGATGAGTGCCCAGACTAGTGCGAAACCATAGTTGGCGCCAGCAAGACTCGCTGTCGTAACGGTGCCTGGGCCCACGAAAGCTGCCGTGACAAGAAGTCCAGGTCCGAACCGATTTATCCGAAGGTCTTTCAAAGCTCAATGATTGAATATCTAAGCATCTCAGTTACCTGATCAGATATGATTGCCAGTTTACGAGCGTCGTAGCTTTCAATGCGAGGTGTATGAATATGTCCGGTCGGAATGTGAGGGTGATATTTCCGCGCGAGACGTACGCTACGATAAGAAATTTCGTTCGAAAGATAGCCTCCGCCACTGCCACGGACTGCTGTGGCATCTTTAAGTTCTGCCAGAGTCTCTGCTTTGAGCGTTCCATCAAGGGTTGTGATGGTACGATTATCGTTGATGAGATAAGGGTAGGCGAACCTGCCTTCTTCCTCGCTTGCGTCCTGTTGAGCATCAAGCATGACCTGGCGCATGGCTCGGTAAGGCAGGCTGAATTCTACAAACTCGGCACCTTCAATCGGGGAGCCCTCAAGCAATGGGATTCTTGGCTGCTTTTCAGTGCCGCCAGAGTGAATATTTAAATTGTCAGGCGCACTACTGCTCCTTCGTCTGCCAGGAAAGTGCTCAAGGTCAAAATCAGTTCGTCCCATAGATACAGTAACAACCATATCGATTTGATTTCTCCTTATTAAGGGTTCTAGTAGTGATTCCAGCTCTCCTGCATCGAAGTCTTCAAATCGAACGGGAAAGATAACCGTCTGAATCTGTGCTTTAGTACGTTGGTACGTCAGAATTTTCCCATCCAAGTTTAGCGCGACGACGCCTGAGGGATTGCTTTGATCTATATTGCTATCCAACAAAAATGGGTCAAACCCAGTAAGCAGAATCTTTTTCATAGTTCCTGTTGAATTTGTTCCTGTTGAATTTGTTCCTGCTGAATAAGCAATGCTTAGCCTTCCCCGTGAACTGTTCTCCAGCGTCTCAATAAGATCGATTCTCTGCGCTGAACTCAAATGCAAAGCAAAGTAAGAACTGCGCAGGTGTGCTGTGAGTGCAAGGCGAGACCAGTATAGGCTGCGGTCATCGAGGTCTTTCTCAACTGCAACAGTTCGCTTGGCCGCTTCCCAGAGTTCTTGCCCAGCTTCACTGAGAGTTTGATTCAAAACAGAGAAATCCGTTGCTTTGCTTAGTGCGTCCTTAGTGCGACCTACTATGTCTGAATAACGATTTGCGACGTCAGGGTGCGCATTTTGAAACTTCTCGAAACGAAGTTCCTCAACAGTAAGCGGTAAGGGGCTGAGTTTTAGTGATGGGACGGCCATTAAGTCAACTGCACTGCAAGCTAAAAAAAATAAGGATAGAGTCAGAGAGGCCGGTCTAAATATTTTGGACATAGCGCTAATTGCCTCTTGTTGTTTTTATTTTTGTTACTGTTTTTAATATTGAGATTGAAAATGATGCATCTGTAATCAGACAACATATACTGTAATCTCAATTTAGAGTTCAGGATGTATGAACGAACAAGATACCTTAAACAGCGTGGGAGGCCAACTAGACGAGAGCTGGCGATCACATCTTGCGGCTGAATTTGAGGCACCTTACATGCAATCACTCAGGACATTCCTGTTGTCCAAAAGAGAGCAAGGAAAGATCATATTTCCCAGCAGGCATCAGTACTTTTGCGCGTTGAATGCTGCACCTTTAGAACGGGTAAAAGTTGTTATCCTCGGGCAGGATCCATACCACGGAGATAAACAGGCACACGGGTTATGCTTTTCTGTCAGTCCTGGAGTCAAAACGCCGCCATCACTGCAGAACATATATAAAGAAATTCAATCCGACCTACAATTACCCCAGGATGATTTTTCATCAGGCTGTTTAGATGGTTGGGCTAAGCAGGGTGTGTTGCTGCTAAATAGTGTGCTGACAGTGGAGCGGGCCAAGGCGGCTTCGCATCAAGGTAAAGGCTGGGAGCAATTTACCGATAAAGTTATCGAAGTGGTGTCGAATGAAAGAGAGCATTGTGTCTTTATGTTGTGGGGTAGCTATGCACAAAAGAAGGGCGCGTGGATCGATCGATCGAAGCATTTGGTTTTGACTGCGCCACACCCCTCGCCGCTCTCTGCCTATCGAGGGTTCGCGGGTTGCAGGCACTTCTCGCAATGTAACGAGTATCTTGTTCAAACTGAGCAGGGACCAATCTCTTGGTCTGTAGCCGAGCGCTAAACCGGGTTTTAGTTCAGGATATTCTTTGCCGCTGAGACCTCATTGCTGAGTTCTTCGTTTTCAGCAAAAATGATATCGACGTTCATGCCCAGATTGTCGAATGCGTGAACACCAGTCCAATCCATTTTTGCGAACGGATGCTCAGTACCTGAATGTGAGTGTAGATTAGCAACCATTACAATATCGACATAGTCAGCTGCTTTTGAAACGCGGGTGAATTCTGTGTAGCTTAGAGGCACATTCGTCAATTCCTTTGGAAAATCCCAGGCCTCCAGAATCATGCAGCCGAGTTCAGGGTGCAGCTCTTTGCATACTGACTCTATTAGCCTTGGGTCCCAGTCTTGATCATCTGCCCACGCCAGAATAGGCAGAACGCCAATCTCATGAATCAAGCCTGCAAGTGCGGCCTTATCGGGACTTAAATCTGTAAAGTGCGCACATAACACGTGAGATAAGCTTGCGACCTCCGTGCTGTGTTCCCATGTTTCTCGCATACGTTGATCTACTGCGTCGGAAGTTGCCTGAAACAATTGTTCCATCGCAATGCCTGTAGCTAGGTTGGCTGTGTAGGCAATTCCCATTCTACTGATTGCCATCTGGAGGTCTTGGACGGTTTGAACTCCCCTCACTAAAGGGCTATTGGCTACTTTAATAATCCTTGCTGATAGGGCTGCGTCGCTGCCAATCACAGCAGCAATGCTTGCTGCGTCGGCATTCTCATCCTCTGCTGCTTCACGTAGCCTGATGGCAACCTCGGGCATGGTGGGGAGTACCAGGTCATCATTCTGAATGGCAGACACAATTTCTTTTTTGATATCAATGAGCGCTGGCTGCATAGGGGCTAGAACCTTCAATAATAGTTACGAGTCACTCATTATTTATAGTTCAGTATTGATAGTTCAGCAACGCAAAAGTGATGCAAAAGGTAATGCATAAAGCACGGCTTGGCTTTTGGACGATAACTAGCCAACCGCGCTAAGCGAGATGTTGTCTCCGTTTGCGAGTTTTAGTTCGACATCTTTGGGTAAGTCATCATCGAGAGATTGATCTTTGGTCTTAGACTGGGTCTGTATGACCGCTAGAATCAGCGTGTTCGAATTCGAAACAATTGTGCCGACAGCGCGTCCATTTGAATCAAGTATGTTCTCTCCGATAAGATGCTTGCCTGTTATGCTGGCACGGTGCAATTTCTTTTTTACGGCGCCACGATACTGCATGCGGGCGACAATCTCTTGCCCGAGGTAACATCCCTTCTCAAAGTTGATCGCATTGATTTTGTCGTAGTTAAACATTTGTGGAATATACTCTTCAGAGGTTTCTGCGGTGACCCACGCAAGACCTTGTTCGATCTCGGCATGATGCCAAAGCTCAGCATCTGAAGTTGTTTCCGTGGGCGAAGCTTCTGATAGTCGCTTCGAATCTAGCCACAGCTCACAACGCTCAGGTTCGTTTGGGGTATCTTGCTCAGCTCCCGGGTTGATGCAAACGACAGAGCCTTTATCCGTTTCAATCCACTGATCTTTGCCGGCGGGACAGGAGACCAAACCTTCCTCAGATCGTTGCGAGTTGGTTGTATTTCGAATTTGTCCGTAACACATATACTGATCGGACAGGTTTTCGAGAGTTGCCTTGGAGAACACAATGTATTTCTTCAAAAACTCGATCATTGGCTCTACGAGGCGGCGATCCATACGGATGAGCAGCAGGCCGTTGGCATTTGATACTAAGCGATAGCTTGCGAGCATGCGGCCCTTTAGATTGCAGGTTGCGCCGATGCCAGACTGCTGGCTGTCCAGATTATTCAGCTCGCATGTTGTATAGCCTTGAAAAAACTTGATCGCATCTTTGCCTGCGATGCCAAGAAATCCGTATTCAGGGAGATGGATTACATGATTCATAGATAATGCCTACATTGTTTGCCGCGATTTGCGTTTATTCTTTGCGCTATTGTTGCTAATGATTAGTTTACATATTGTTTTCACTGAAGCGTTATAATTTTTAGTTCCAAACGTATAATAGAATGAAGATTCAAGACCGCTGAATAGACATAGTTTTTATGCGGGCTTTCCCCGTAGGGTGACTGCATTTTGCTGTCCTGCAAGGTTGGCATCTTCGAAAAAAAATTGTCAGCCTTATTTTAGGCAAGACAGGCGTGCAGCATATCGGTAAGGAGTAATAGGCATTGATGCATAACATGAACCAGAATATAGGCCAGTACATGAAACTGAGCGCGAAGTGCGGAAGTGAAAATAATAATGGATAGAGAGGGTGAATTAAATCGTTTGAGGTGGCGCAGTCGTCGCGGGTTGCTGGAGCTGGATTTACTGCTTCAGCCTTTTTTTGATGAAGTGTTTCGGGATTTAGAACCAAGACAACAACAAACCTTTGTTGATTTGTTGGAAGAAGATGATCCTGATTTGCTCATGTGGTTTAGCAGAAAAGACGTGCCTGAGGATAAGGACATGGCTGATCTGGTCGAATTCATTCTGAAAAGGGTGCAGCCATAAGGGTGGCTAGTTTCTAAATGCGGAGTCCTCTCATCACTGGAAAATTGTCCATCGAGCTAGGATGCTCCAGGTATTACTGCTTGCTTCTTGTCTCGTTGTATTGCTTGCCTACTGTCGTCTTGTTAAGGCTTGAGGTTGGCTATTGGGTGACGTTCTTTATAGGCTTGGCTTTATTAATCAGTCTGATACAGGAGCTTTGCACTCATGTGTTTCGGAATTCTGCAGGTGCCGTCATTGGGGTCGAGTGCCAGCATGGGGTTTGGTGGTTAACGTATATAAACAAGGATCGTAGCCGATTTGCCAGGGTGGAAAATGTTGTTGTGCTTGACTGGTTGGTTATTCTAAATTTCAGAGACAGTAAAACCAGCGATATTGCCTTGCCCATATTATTTGATAGTTTGTCTGAGCCGGATTTTCGCCATTTGCGGGCTTATTTGAATATGAAACTTGATCAGCCGAAAGTAGGTGGAATCAATATAGTATCAACCTCATCCTCGAGCATGTCAGGGTAATCCAAAGTGTAGTGTAGCCCCCTGCTTTCTTTACGCCGGATTGCAGACTGAATAATAAGGTCTGCAATTGTGATCAAATTCCTCAGTTCCAACAAATCATTCGAAACTTTATAATTACTGTAATACTCAGCAACTTCTTGATGCAATAGCTGTACGCGTCTGCGCGCGCGCTGCAGGCGCTTGTCTGTTCGTACAATGCCAACATAATCCCACATAAACCGCCTTAGCTCATCCCAGTTGTGAGAGATGACGACGTCTTCATCGGAGTTGGTGACTTGGGATTCATCCCATTTGGGTATGAGCAGGTCATCCTGTGGTCGAGCGCGCTCCTTGTTGATCTGTTCCGCTGCTGCGATTGCAAATACCATACACTCAAGCAGTGAGTTGCTGGCCATTCTATTTGCGCCGTGCAGGCCCGTAAAACTGGATTCACCGATTGCGTATAGGTTGGGTATATCGGTAAGCCCTGAGATTGTCGTGACGATACCGCCGCAAGAATAGTGAGCGGCTGGCACTATCGGAATCGGCTCTTTGGTGATATCTATTCCTAGTTCCAGGCAACGTTCATAGATTGTTGGGAAATGCTCCTTGATAAAGGTTTCGCCTTTGTGGCGGATATCTAAATAAAGACAATCACACCCTAGGCGTTTCATTTCATGGTCGATTGCTCGAGCCACGATATCTCTCGGCGCAAGCTCTTTCCGCTCATCGAACTTGTGCATGAACTGTGAGCCGTCAGGCAGAATTAGCCTTGCGCCTTCCCCGCGCAAGGCTTCAGATATTAGGAACGACCGTGCATCAGGGTGGTACAAGCATGTAGGGTGAAATTGGTTGAACTCCATGTTGCCGATACGACAGCCCGCTCGCCAGGCCATGGCGATCCCGTCGCCCGACGCAGTATCTGGGTTGCTTGTGTATAAATATACTTTGCTTGCTCCGCCCGTTGCGATGATGACAAAGCTAGCGCGGAACACTTCAACCTCTTGACTATTTGTATTTAGGACGTATGCGCCAACAGTATCAGTGCCGGGATGACCCAGTTTGTCGCGGGTGATTAAATCTACCGCGGAGAAGTCCTCAAATATGTCAACATTTTTACGTGCTGAGACCTGCTCTTGAAGGGTGGTTGCAATTTCTTTGCCGGTTGCGTCAGCCGCGTGTATCACTCTGCGATGGCTGTGACCACCTTCACGCGTTAGATGGAATTCTTCATGTCCATCAGCATCAGTCTGAGTATCAAATTTCACGCCGAGATCAACCAACCATGATATGACTCTGGCGCTGTTTTCAACGGTGTACCTGACGACGTCTGGGTGACAAAGACCAGCCCCAGCATTAATAGTGTCTTCAATATGTGATTCTACGCTGTCGTATTCATCCAAAACGGCTGCGACACCGCCTTGGGCATAGTAGGTCGAGCCCTCGGTAACGGCTTCTTTAGATAGCATGGCAATTCGAAGGTTGGAGTTCAGGTGAAGTGCCAGTGTCATTCCGGCTGCGCCGCTACCTATGATCAATACATCGTGCTGGTGAGATTTGCTGCTCAAAATCTAATACTCGGAAATTATTGAGGAACTATAAGTGCAGTCCAAAGGGGCAGGACCCCGTTTAAAAAGCCTCTTTTAATAAGCCTCGTTGAATAAGGTTGTGAGGCTAGCATACCAGAAGGCTTGATACTGGTATCATGCAGAATCTTGAAAGCAAAAAAAAGTAAAAATTTTGTCCCATTTTCTTATCAAAACCGAACTTATTAATTCTCTGACTGTCTACCTCTATATCAAGTATTCAGGCAATCGATTAATGCCACGATTTATTACGCATTGTTCGTTGCAGCGTGTTGCGCGCCACTTCATACACCGTTTTAGTCGCCGACGGGAGTAGAAGTGGGTCCGCAGAAAGAAACAGATCAACAACTGGTCGAACGTGTACAGCGTGGCGATAAGCGTGCATTTGATGTGTTGGTATTAAAATACCAGCACAAGATTGTAGGGCTAGTGAGCCGCTACCTCAGAAATCAGGATGAGGTTCAGGATGTCACGCAGGAGGCCTTCATCAAGGCTTATAGGGCATTACCCCGATTCCGCGGTGACAGCGCTTTTTATACTTGGTTGTACAGAATTGCTATTAACACGGCGAAGAATCATCTTGTTTCTCGGTCCAGACGACCGCCAGATACAGACATAGACATCGATGAAGGTGAATTTCAGGATGGCTCAGGTATTTTGAGTGACATTGCGACCCCTGAAAATCAAATGGTTAGCGATCAATTGGAAGCCGTGGTTTACAGGGCGATAGATGATTTACCAGAAGAATTGAAAGTAGCTGTAACTTTAAGGGAATTTGAAGGTCTTAGTTATGAGGATATCGCCGAGATCATGGAATGCCCGGTAGGCACAGTGAGATCTCGGATATTCAGAGCACGCGAATCGATAGAGAAGAAAATTGATGCCATTGATGGCGCTAGATAAGAAAGCGAAAGAGATTTAGAGTGAAGATATTAGGAATTAGACAGTAAAAGCCATGTTGGCGAAAAGTAAAACTAGAAGGTGAGAGACTAAATAGTGACGGAAAATATGAGAGAATCCCTTTCTGCATTGATTGACGGTGAAGCCAGTGAAATTGAAGTTCACAAATTGCTCCGTCATATTAAGTCTATAGAATCCGATTCCGCTGAGTCTGGAGCCCTGCATCGCAGTTGGGCAAGCTATCAGGAAATACGTGGTGTGGTTAATAGTTCAAGCGTTGACACAGCGCTTCCCGTTCGCACAGTAAGGATGGCAGCGAGTCGACATCTCGAGTTGCGTTTGAGTATCAGCAACGCGATCGAAGCAGAAGACGCCCACCAATTGGTAGGTTCTGCTTCCTTAATTGGCCGTTCGTCAGCAACTTCCGCGATTGGTCAAAAGAACAAGTCAGCTTTGGCTCGCTACCGAGCACCAGCAACGGGTCTTGCGATTGCCGCCTCACTGGTTGTGGCAATATTTGTTGGGTTGTCCTCTTTTGATGAGGGTGTTGATCAGAGTAAAAGTGATATTGCTCAGTCTAGTACAAGCGCGAACACAAGCTCTAGTCCAAAAGCTAGCCAGCCGATTTCGACACAAACCGTATCTACGCAAACGACCTCAAGCTTGGCGGGTAACCAGAATGATTTTGCACCCTTATCTTCAGATCGCAATTCGCTAGAACAACAACTACTGTCCAGTGGAGAGGATGGCATGTTGGTAGATCAGTCAGAGTTGAAAGAGCTTAACGAAGAGCAAAAACAAAAGATGCGTGCATATCTTCAGCTACATGATCGTATGGCAAGATCTAACTTAAATCATCGCACTGTTAACTTTGATGGCACTAAAAAGTAGAGGTCTGAGAGAGTAGATGTTAAGAGTGGCGCAACAACTCGCTACAGCAATCGTGTTGATGGTTGTAGCCCTACATGCCCACGCGGGCGCGAATGATCCGGTAACCTGGCTTCAGAAAATGGACAGGGCACTAACTTACGAAAATTATGAGGGTACATTTACCTATTCAAGAGATGCGCAGTTCAACACCATCGACGTTGTCCATCGCTACAAAGAGGGTAAAGAATTAAGCCGGTTGTTTTACCTAAATGGGGAACAGAAAGAAATATTGACCGTTGATGAAGAATCGACCTGTCAGCACATCAATTCAGATCATGTGCTGTTTGACCACGAGTTTACTCCAAAGCCGTTCAGCAAAGCGTTCAGTAAAAGCCTGGCCAGTTCGCCACAGTTTTATCGGTTTACAATGCTTGGAAGAGAACGATTTGTAGGCAGACCCGCTGTTGTCATAGGTGTTAGCCCAACTTACAATGATAGGGTAGGTTATAAATTATGGTTGGATGAAGCCACGGGCCTTTTGCTGCAATCTCATCTGATGCACCGTGGGCGCCCGCTCGAAGTATTTCGTTTCACTCGAGTGGCAATCGGTAGAGAAATACGTGATGAGCTTTTAGTAAGTTCTATGACCGGTGACGTTGTGACTCATACCGTGATGCAGCCGACTCTGGAGGCTGCTCCTAGTTCTACTCTGGACGCACCCCTGAACATCGCGAAAGAAAGCCTGAATGAAAGGAAGCCCGGCTGGAAGGCTGCATGGCTTCCTAGTGGGTTTCAGCAGGTCATGCGGCCTGCAAGTGATCGCGTTTCCTATTCAGATGGTGTTGCTGCGATTTCTATTATCGTCGAGCGAGTTGCTGTTTCAGCCGATGGAGAAATGGTTGTTGCGCGTCAAGGCGGTACTGTTTTGATATCCAGACGTCTAAAAGGGTCAAATCAGCAAGTCACCGTTGTTGGTGAAGTGCCTGTTGAAACTGCAAAGAAAATTGCAGAATCTGTTGAGCCGGTTATCTATTAATTCTGCCATTGCCTTCGTATAAGTTTCTTTCATGCATGTTTCTAAAGCTAGAGATCCTGATGAGTTTAATTTACTCCGCTAAAGTGACTGAGCGCACTTCTCAGACTGTTGGTCTTAGCGTTGCACGTTCTGGTTGCGATGGTTGCATGACAGGTTGTTCGAGCACCGCAGAAATGCTTCTGCCAGCGGATATATTCAACCTAGCGTCCGACATTACCCCTGGAGCTGCAGTAGAAGTTAAAATCTCTGGCGGCGATCAACTACAGTTATTGACCCACTCTTTGATATTGCCATTACTTGGTTTTGTGCTGGGTAGCTCGTTGGCCGCAGGGTACGAGAGTTCAGATATTGTTGTTCTGTTGGGAGCCCTTGTTGGCTTTCTAATTGGAATTCGTATTTGCAAAGGCAGTGGTTTTGAAGTAATCGCGGCAGAAAAAATATTTGTATTCAATGAGAATTACCTCGGAAAGGTTATTGACGATGATGAAAAAGATATTCAATAAATGGTTGTTCATTTGTGCGAGTGTATTTGTGACCTCAGCTGTGCAGGCCAAGCTCCCAGAGTTTGTTGATTTGGTTAAGGATACCTCGCCTGCTGTTGTTAATATTACGGTCACTAAATCTGCAGCGCCGAATCAATTTCAACAGTTTGGTGATCAGCCGGTACCAGAGTTCTTTCGACGATATTTTGGCGAGCAGCCTCGAGGGTCTGCTCCCCCTAGGCAGAATAGAGCGCAACCTGCTACTGGTTCAGGGTTTATTATTTCTGAAGATGGCTACATTCTGACTAACAATCACGTGGTTGAAAATGCGGATGAAATAATTGTTGCACTGAGTGATCGCCGCCAAAGAGAAGCGACTTTGGTGGGTGCTGATAAGTTCTCAGACCTTGCGCTACTGAAAATCGATGCAACAGATCTACCTACCGTTGAATTTGGTAATTCCGATGATCTCGAAGTGGGAGAATGGGTTGTCGCGATCGGTTCTCCTTTTGGCTTTGAACATTCAGTCACCGCTGGGATTGTGAGTGCAAAAGGGCGTAGCTTACCCGGCGACACTGGTGCTAACTATGTACCGTTTATTCAAACTGACGTGGCAATTAATCCGGGTAATTCTGGTGGCCCCTTGTTTAATCTGAAAGGCGAAGTTGTAGGTATCAACTCGCAGATATTTACCCGTTCCGGTGGCTTTATGGGGTTATCGTTTTCGATACCAGTTAACGTTGCACTGAATGTTGTTCGGCAGATCAGGGAAAAAGGAACTGTATCTCGAGGCTGGCTGGGTGTTCAAATCCAGCGAGTTGATCGGGATTTGGCAGAGTCCTTCAAGTTAGACAGGGCCGCGGGTGCACTGATTACGCAGGTGTTTGATGGGAGTCCTGCGGAGAAAGGTGGGTTAAAAGAAGGCGATATTATTTTGAAGTTCGCCGGTAAGGCAATTGATCTCTCCTCGGAATTACCTCACATCGTGGGCATGACTGAAGTAGACGCAATGGCGGATGTTGTGATCGTCCGTGACGGCAAGCGCCAGACCCTCGGCATTAAGATAGGAGCGTTAGAGCAGGATTCAACGATGCTAGGCGCGCCGGGAGTACCAAAACAGCTCGGCAACAGAATTGGCATTGAAGTTGAGAACCTTAACGAACCCATGATGGAACGCTTGGGAACCAGTAAGGGTGTTGTGATTTCACGCGTATTTGAGGGCGCAGGACGGCAAGCTGGTCTAGTCGCCGGAGATGTTATTACAACCTGGGACAGCGTTTGGATAAACTCCATTGAGCAATTCGAGTCAACGGTGGTGAAAATGCTTCCAAATGTCGCGATACCCATTCGAGTGGTACGGGGTGGGTCGCCTCAGTTTATGGTCATAAAGATCACGGAATAGCCATAGAACCGCTATTACTATAGACTTCACCGCTTTGCAAAATAGGGCGACCTTTAGGGGCGCAGGTAAACATTGGCTGACTCGAAGCACATTCGCAATTTCTCGATTATTGCCCACATCGATCATGGCAAATCCACGCTGGCTGACCGATTTATTCAGATGTGCGGTGGGCTTTCCGAGCGTGAAATGGGCAACCAGGTACTCGACTCAATGGATATTGAGCGTGAACGTGGAATTACAATTAAAGCTCAGAGCGTAACGCTTAATTATGATGCGGATGATGGTCAAACATATCAGCTGAATTTTATTGATACACCCGGCCACGTTGATTTTAGCTACGAAGTATCACGGTCTTTGGCTGCCTGTGAAGGCGCTCTGCTGGTCGTTGATGCTGCCCAGGGGGTGGAAGCTCAATCCGTTGCAAACTGTTACACCGCTATAGAACAGGGCTTAGAAGTGTTGCCTGTGCTCAATAAGATAGATCTTCCACAGGCAGACCCAGATACAGTCTGTCAGGAAATTGAAGAAATTATCGGTATTGATGCAACGGGTGCAGTCCAAGTGAGTGCCAAGACCGGATTAGGTGTCAAAGAGCTACTTGAAGCCATCATTGAGACGATTCCACCACCACCAGATACAAGAGATAAAGACCCTCAGGCACTCATTATAGATTCCTGGTTTGATAACTATCTGGGAGTCGTCTCGTTAATCAGAGTAACTCAGGGGAAGTTCGCCAAAAAAGATCGAATCATGTTGAAGTCTATTGGCAAGATTCATCAGGTCGACTCTATCGGTATATTCACGCCTCGCAGAACTGAAACGGGATTGTTACAGGCTGGCGAAGTTGGGTTTTTGGTTGCGGGAATTAAGGATGTTAAAGGTGCCCCTGTCGGCGACACCATTACATTGGCTAGCACCCCGGATGTACCAGCGTTACCCGGTTTTGAAAAGGTAAAACCGCAGGTGTTTGCCGGCATGTTTACTGTTAACGCAGATGACTTTGAAAGTTTTCGTGATGCGCTCGAAAAATTGACGCTCAATGACGCTTCGTTGGCCTATGAACCAGAAAGCTCCGACGCACTAGGCAACGGGTTTCGCTGTGGTTTTCTCGGCATGCTCCATATGGAGATCATTCAGGAACGACTAGAACGTGAGTACGATCTCGATCTAATTACGTCAGCGCCCACGGTTGTATACGAAGTACTGACCCGGAATGGCGACGTATTTCAGGTCGATAACCCATCTCAACTGCCAGACCCATCGACTGTTCTCGAAATGCGAGAGCCAATAGTGACTGCAAATATCCTCGTGCCATCGGAACATCTAGGTAGCGTCATTACGTTGTGTGTTGAACGCAGAGGAGTCCAGAAGGACATGCAATTTGTTGGTAAACAGGTTTCTGTGACATACGACTTACCAATGAATGAGGTTGTATTGGATTTTTTTGATAAACTTAAATCAGTGACAAGGGGTTATGCTTCTTTGGATTATAGTTTTGACAGATTCCAAGTAGCTGAACTGGTGAAACTTGACGTGTTGATCAACGGTGACAAGGTAGACGCATTAGCTATCATTGTTCACAGGGATGATGCGAAAGGTAAAGGCTTCTCGCTAACCAAAAAAATGAAGGAACTCATTCCGCGTCAGATGTTTGATGTTGCCATTCAAGCAGCAATTGGTGGCCAAGTTGTCTCCAGGCAAACAGTGAAAGCCCTTCGAAAAAATGTTACAGCTAAATGTTATGGCGGCGATATTAGCCGAAAAAAGAAGCTGCTAGAGAAGCAAAAAGCAGGCAAAAAGAGAATGAAACAGGTGGGTAATGTTGAGATTCCCCAAGAAGCATTTCTTGCTGTACTAAAGGTGGATAGATGAGCTTTAACTTTCCTCTAATATTGTCGTTGGCGACAATCATCACAGGCCTAATTTGGTTGCTGGATACATTGTTTCTACGTCCCAAACGGTTGGCCGCTGTTGCGGCCTTAACCCAAACCTTGGGTGAGGCAAGCCCGGAATTGGAAGCCACCACGGCACCGTTGTTAAGAGAACCAATGGTGGTTGAGTACTCAATTTCCTTCTTTCCAGTTTTGGCTATCGTTCTTGTACTTAGGTCCTTCCTGTTCGAACCATTTCAAATCCCTACCGGATCAATGATCCCCACCCTGCTAGTAGGGGATTTTATCGTAGTTAACAAATATTCATATGGCTTGCGACTGCCCGTTCTGGGTACAAAGGTGCTTGATGTGAATTTACCCCAGAATGGCGAGGTGATGGTTTTTATTCCTCCGCACAAAGACGAGTATTACATTAAGCGAGTGATTGGTATTCCTGGCGATAAAATCGGCTATGCTGATAAAACACTTTATATTAATGATGTTGCACAACCTCAGAAATTCATTGCACAGATACCGCCCAATAATCCTGAATATCTGGTTTTCGAGGAAATTATTGGTGATGGTGCACATCAAATTCACAAAAAGCCTTATCGTGGCGCTGCGCCTGCTGAGTGGATAGTGCCTGAGGGCAAATATTTTATGATGGGTGACAATCGGGACCTTAGCAGCGACAGCCGGTATTGGGGTTATGCTGCAGAGGAGAATATAGTGGGTAAGGCTGTCGGTGTCTGGATGCACAAGGAACCGGGACTTGCGTTACCAACATTCTCTAATGATCGTTGGATAAAATAGATTTAAGATCAGCTGATGTTCTTTTCAATTCTAATATCCGAGAAATCCATAGTGAGGATAGAACGATGAAATTACCTAGACAACCGTTCACGAGACAACAACAGGGACTAAGTTTTTTTGGTTGGCTACTCATGATACTTGTGTTTGGCTCAGTGATTACCATGGGTATGAAGTTGCTACCTCTCTACCTCGATCACAATACGATGTCTAACTTGCTTGATAGTATGGCGGAGGAGAAGGGACTGGCAGGCAAACGTCAGTACGTACTTGAGGATATGTTGAAAAAACGATTCAAGGTCAACAACGTCCGCGACTTCAATCATAAAGAGAACCTTGTCATCACAAGGGATAAATCCGGCGTTGAAGTGATCATTGACTATGAAGTGCGTGTTCCTCTTTTCCACAATGTGGATCTTATCGCGAGCTTCGACAAGTCTGTTGTACTTAAAGACTAGTGTCCTCGCGTGCGCATCTTGAACATCGCCTGGGTTACCAATTCAAAGATGGAGAACTGCTTACGCGGGCATTAACACACCGAAGTCAAGGCGCAAAAAATTACGAGCGCTTAGAATTTCTTGGTGATGCAATTCTCGACGTCGTTGTCTCAGAAACTCTTTATGGCAAATTTGAAACTGCCAGTGAAGGCCAGTTAAGCAGGCTTCGGTCCAAAATTGTTCGCAAGGAGACGCTGGCTGAAGTCGCCCGATCCCTAGAGCTTGGTGACCATTTGTTGTTGGGTTTAGGTGAACTGAAAAGTGGCGGATTCAAACGTGACTCGATTCTCTCTGATGTCCTAGAAGCGATCATTGGTGGAATCTATCTTGAGTCGGGCCATCTCGTTGTGGCAGAACGAATAGCTGTATGGTTTGCCTCCCGTCTAGAAGTGTTGTCACTGTCCGAAACCCAGAAGGATCCTAAGACAAGGTTGCAGGAGTATCTTCAGGGTAGGGCGCTCGAATTACCGGAATATCGTGTGATTGATGTTCAAGGTAAGTCGCATGATCAAATATTTACGGTGCAATGCTGCGGTTCTAAGTTAGGTGATAACTTGATTGGAACGGGCAGTAGCCGGAAAATGGCGGAACAAAACGCCGCTGCCACTGCGTTGGAAAGACTGCAGATAACCTGAGCTTAAGACATGACAAAAAAAACTGACACTCCCATCGACACTCCCATTGAAGCTTTCGTTGATAAGACGAAAACTCGCTGTGGTTATGTTGCAATCGTTGGGCGACCAAATGTTGGCAAGTCGACATTACTAAATCATATTTTGACACAAAAAGTCAGCATAACCTCGAGTAAGCCGCAAACAACTCGTCACCAATTGTTAGGGATAAAAACCGGCGATGGAGTCCAAACACTTTATGTTGATACCCCTGGAATACATACGGAAGAAAAGAAAGCAATCAATCGTTATATGAACCGAAATGCGAAAAGTGTTTTGCGGGATGTCGACGTAATTATTTTTGTCACAGACAGAACTGAGTGGAACAGAGATGACAAGTTAGTTGCTGAACTGGTTAAGCAAAGTAGCGGGCGTTTGATTGTCGTTATTAATAAAATTGATTTATTGAAGGATAAAAGTAGGTTATTGCCACAATTGCAAAAGATGCAGGAGATATTCCCTGGAACTGATCTCGTGCCGATATCCGCTGAAACGGGTGATAATACTAAGCGATTAGAGCAGCTTATTGCTGGGTACTTGCCAGAGAGCCCATTCTATTTCGATGAAGACCAGGTTACGGATAGAACAGAACGTTTTATGGTGTCAGAAATTATTCGTGAAAAAATGATGCGTCAGCTCGGTGAAGAGCTTCCCTATGCATTGACGATACAAATTGAACAGTTTAAAGATGAAGGGAATATTATTCGGATTGAAGCCGTTGTTTTTGTCGAGAGAGAGGGACAAAAAATTATTCTAATTGGTACAGGTGGAAGTCGCCTGAAGCGAATTGGCACTGATGCAAGAAAGGATATTGAAAGATTGTTAGAGCGTAAGGTGATGCTCAATATCTGGGCCAAGGTCAAGTCTGGTTGGTCTGATGACGACCGAGCGATCAAAAGTCTTGGATACGACGATGTCTAGAGAAGGCATTGGCGGTGATGACAATGAGTTGTCAGCCGCTTATGTGCTTCACACGCGAAAATACCGAGATACCAGCTTGATTGCAGAACTTTATACTAAAGATCATGGCAGGGTCGCTGTCTTAGCCAAAGGTGTACGAAGTAGGCGCGCAGTCAGACAAGCAAGCTGGCAGCCATTCACACCCCTGCTCGTTTCCTACACGGGTCGAGGAGATCTTAAAACCGTTACTGCAGCAGAGTTTTCGAATACCGGTTTCAGGCTCGAGGGTGATAATTTGATCATGGGTCTATATGTAAATGAGCTTATGGTACGTTTGCTCGCGAAAAATGATCCGCTGGAAAACTTGTTTGGGTTTTATCAGGAAGTTTTGAAAAACCTCATGGCTGGTGATCAGTGTTTGATATCTCTACGAAAGTTCGAAATGTTCCTGCTACAGGCACTAGGTTATGGGATTGATTTCGAACGAACAGCAATGGGAGAACCGATACAATCGGAAACTTATTACGAATACCAAGTAGGTCATGGATTTAGTGCTCTATCCGAGCGTTGGTATGAGGATATGGGAGATGTTAAGGCAACTCCCGATGAATTTCGTGTTGTGCGTTTTAAAGGTAAAATGCTTCTGGAAATTGCGGGTCAAGACTTCTCAGGCCCAGAGGTTAGCAATAGCGCCAAGGTCATACTGAGAACTACCTTTCACCACCTGTTAGGCGGGAAACCGCTAATGAGCAGAAAGTTGTTTGTCAGGTAAGTAATGTGCACTAGTGATGATTAAAGGTATTGGAACGGACTTAGTGAGAACAGCGCGAATTCGCGCTAGCTTCGAGAGATGGGGTGAGCGATTCGCAATTAAAATCTTATCTCCCGGTGAACTTGAGGAATTTGGCTCGGTACGCAATAAAGTGAACTATCTTGCGAAGCGTTTTGCTGCCAAAGAGGCAGTAGCCAAAGCTCTAGGCACGGGGATGCGTAGTGGTGTTTACTTCAGTAGTATCGAAGTTAAGCATTACCCTTCAGGCGCGCCTTATGTCGTTTTGCATGGTCATGCCCTTTCGCATGCAAATTTGATGGGCGTACAGTCGTTACACCTGTCGGTTTCTGATGAAGAAGGGCTAGCAATCGCGTTTGCTGTGCTCGAGGGCCCCTAATTACAGGCTTTTGCTCAGCTTGGCATTAGCAAATGCAAGCCTGTCATTGTGATTTTGGTTCTTGATTTTTCTGATGGTTAAAGAATGGGTCTATGCTTTTGGCATGCCATTGAATCAGGTCTGTTGCGTCACGATTTATAACGAGGACCAGAGATTTTATACCTTGCCTGGTTTGGTTATTCTGGTCTTGTTCAGCTAAAGCTTGTTTGCTTTTTAGCAATATATGCAGCTTCTTTATCGAGTCTTCAAATTTTGGTACACCGCAGTAGCAGCAAGCACCTTTCATTCGATGAGTCACCTCTGACATAGAAATATAGTCATCCAACTGGTCTTGCGCGTTTAACTTTGCAATATCTGTTGGCAGAGACTCAATCAACATTTCCATCATTTCTTTTGCAATGTCCGCGCGATTGTCTGCGCGTTCTAACGATAAATAAATGTCAAAAATAATTGGAGTGCCTACCCTATTTGTTCGATTGGGTGGTTTCCTACTTTGTGTTGCCTGTGGTTCATTAAGTCTAAAATATTCGGGTGTATAATCGACGTGTTGTATGAGTGCTTGTTGGATGATCGCACGATCTATTGGTTTTTCAAAGATCCCATTAATGCCGCAAAGTAGCGCTTGGGCAATATCATCAGCAGAAAGATCTGCTGAGAGTGCAACGATGGGTACCTTAGGAAATGTTGAGCTTCTAATCGCTAAGGCTGTTTCGAAGCCGCTCATACCTGGCATATGTAGATCCATAAAGATTAGGTCAATGTGTTCGCCATAAAGTGTGATTGCCTCGTTACCGTCTGTTGCAGAAGTGGATCCGATACCTAGCGATTCGAGATGTTTGACGACTAGCCTGAGGTTTTGCGGGTTGTCGTCAACTACCATGACATGTGGCCCTTCACTTTGGCTTTGTGACTGCAGAAGGTTTACTTGAGCGAGTTCGAAGAGTAATTCGCTGTGTCTGATTGGGTACTTTAAATGGATACAATTTCTTTCGCCTGTTAGATGACGGCTATTGAATAGAAATACAGACCCTGATTCAGCCAGTCGATCAATGTCCGTCTTCAAGAGGGTTTGGTTTTCAGCATCAACAAAATAACAATTTGCAGGCTCGTCATTTGCGATAATTTTTATTCCGAAGTCATTTAGCCGATTTGCGAAGGCGGAATACCTTAATAAGTTAGAGCTGATAATTTTCGATGACAGTCCTGAAAATCGTGCTCTGCTGTTCTGCATGGATGTTTTTATTGGAATATCTAAGACGTTGGCCTGCATGCGTGCGTGGGTAAGTTCAACAAGTTCTTTAAGCTGATGACTTATCGGTCCGGTGTCTTCAATCTTGGAATGCGTAGTCTCGTCAGGTCTAACCTCTTGGGTGAACTCTATTCCTGTTGATGTGTCACATATATCGAAGGAAATAACATGTCGAACTGAATCATGTACTTTCTGGTTTAGGTGGGTGTTGGCGACCCGGTATAATATGAAATTGAATATCAGCGAGGTGATGGCTGCCTTGTTTCCGGTCCGGTAGTGATGCTGGCCTTCAGTGTAGTGATAGAGGATATCTAGATTGGGTTCTAGAAGGCTGCTCATGACTAACGAAATTACTCGATCAACGAGTTCTCTGATTTCAAATGGCTCATCTGGTTTTGATTCGAGTTGAGCTTGGTAAGTTTTGTTATTTTCCAAGTGATGGAAACTTAATTCGTCGTTAGCTTCTTGCATTTCCTGCAACGCGAGGCTTACCGAAACCTCTTGATAAACCAGCAGATTGGAAAATCCCCTAATCTTCCTCAGAGGACCATGCAATAGTTGCCGGAAGCCCTGAACGATAACTTTAGTTTTAGGCGGTTTTTTTGTGGTTTTTTTGCTCAAAATCTTGATTCCCGGCAAAATGTTATTACATCAGGGAATTAACTTAGATTATCCTGATATTATATGGATTGTTAGAGTTCTCCTATCATTGCCAACTAATTCCGCTAATTAAAGTTTGAAGCTTATGAATAAGATCACATACCCAACGATAGACGCTTTTGTAGGGAACACACCTTTGGTGCGGTTACAGCGTTTGGCTGGTGAAACCAGTAATACGATTCTACTGAAACTTGAGGGTAATAATCCCGCAGGTTCAGTGAAGGATAGACCCGCGCTGAGCATGATCGCGAGAGCAGAAATGCGAGGAGATATTTCTCCTGGCGATACGTTGATTGAGGCCACTAGTGGCAATACAGGGATTGCTCTGGCGATGGTCGCTGCAATCAAGGGATATAAAATGGTATTAATTATGCCTTCCCACATGAGCGCTGAGCGCAAATCGGCAATGGCAGCATACGGTGCAACCTTGATTGATGTGAGTAAAGAAGATGGTATGGAAGGTGCTCGCGATCTTGCACTTCAAATGGAAAAAGAGGGTAAAGGGAAAGTGCTCGATCAGTTTTCTAATCCAGATAACCCATTGGCCCATTATGAGGGAACAGGGCCGGAGTTGATGGAACAGACCCAAGGTAATATTACCCATTTCGTCAGTTCAATGGGCACTACTGGCACCATCATGGGAGTCGCTCGATATTTCAGAGAAGCCAAACCCGAAGTTCAAATTGTGGGTTTGCAGCCAGTAGAAGGGTCAGCGATTCCCGGTATCAGACGTTGGCCGGAGTCCTATCTACCAAGTATTTTTGACAGCACCCTGGTCGACAGGGTGATCGATATAGATCAGTCGCTGGCCGAGATATCAATGCGACAATTAGCGACGCAAGAGGGCATATTTTGCGGCGTGTCTTCTGGTGGTTCTCTAGCTGGCGCGCTTCAAATAAGCCGAGAGGTCGAGAACGCAACAATCGTCGCTATCATTTGTGATCGCGGCGATCGATATTTATCTACTGGGGTGTTTAACCAGCCTGATCCGGCAACAACCTAGCTACGTACTGAGTAAAGAATGGCAAAGCGAATAAAAAATTTCGACCCTGTTGAGATGGAAATTGAAGGGCTGCATGCAGATGGTTATGGCACAACGCTGGACGAACGAGTTGCAGTACTTGGCGCGCTCCCCAATGAAACGGTCACAGCTGAACCCTATGTTCGAAAGCGGCGTAAATTAGTATACAAGACGATAAGTGTCGCCAATAAAAACCCTGATAGAGTTCAACCAATGTGCGCTGCTGCTGAAAGGTGTGGTGGCTGTAGCCTTCAACATTTTGAACCCTCGGCACAGATTCAATTTAAACATCGGCAGTTGGTGAGCATGTTAGATGGGAGCGTTCCTGACAAATGGCTTCCGCCCCTCACTGGTCCCGTTAGAGGTTATCGGAGTAAAGCGCGGCTTGGTGTAAAGTTTGTCGATAAAATGGGGAAAGTGCTTGTTGGTTTTCGTGAAAAAATGAAACCATATATCTCTGAAATTGATGCCTGCCCTGTGTTGCGTGAATCTGTTGGTGAGCGAATTGAAGCTTTAGCATTCCTTGTTGAAAAGCTTTCTGTTTGCCGTGCGCTTCCGCAAATTGAAGTAGCTGTTGGCGATAGTGAGACAGCATTGGTGTTCCGGCATCTGGAAGAAGTTAACGCTGCAGACTTGCAGCTATTTGCGGAATTTGGAGCGGAACATAATGTTTCAATCTATCTGCAACCTGGAAATGAATTGTCTGTGCACAAAATTTATCCTGCTGATGGTCGAGAGCGATTGAGCTACTCTCTACCAGCTTATGGGCTTGTTTTTGACTTTCACCCCATGGACTTTATCCAGATAAACCAGAGGATTAACAGAGATATGATTCCTTTGGCGATTGAATTGTTATCGCTAAATAGCGAAGACAATGTGTTCGATGCATTTTGCGGCATCGGAAATTTCAGCCTTCCATTAGCAACGGTTGCGCGTTCAGTTCTTGGTATCGAAGCATCCGAGTCAAGCGTTATTCGGGCGAGGGAAAATGCAGATCGAAATAACTTAAAAAACACACATTTCTTGGCTGCCGATCTCTTCGCTGAGGGCCTTGATATACCTGGCCTGCAGGGAATCAATAAAGTGCTTTTAGACCCGCCTAGAAGTGGTGCGGAAGAGGTGTGCAAAAAGCTTGCAACCCATAAGGTTGAAAGGTTAGTGTACGTCTCCTGCAATCCAGCGACCCTTGCGAGAGACGCTAAATTGCTGGTTGAAAGTGGCTATCGATTCGAAACAGCGGGTGTTATCGATATGTTCCCACATACGAATCATGTTGAATCTATTGCCTGTTTTTCTTCTAACTAGGAAAGGCATAGCAAGTTATAATAGAACTCCTTAGGTAATGAACGGGTGTCTGAAGCTATGATGGATTTGACTAGCGATACAAGAAGTGTAATTAGTTTTGTAGTACGTATAGCGGTAGAAATCCCGCAAAAGCTAAGCACTAGCAACTCAAGTAATTCAAGAAAAGCCTGAAATCAAATATGGTTAAAGTTCGAGAAGAGCAACCGCTTGATGTTGATGGTCGTATAGATCTTGAACTGTGGTTGTGCCAGATAAACGAAAACTATCCATCACTGAATCTCGCACGAATTCGAGAAGTATGTGACCTCTCCGAGCAGGCGGAAGCCAAGGCCATTTCAACAAACACTGTGTGGAATGCAGGTCGAAGTAGTTTTCGTACCGGACTTGATATGGCCGTGATCCTGATGGATCTGCGAATAGATGAAGACGGTATTGTTGCTGCGATCATTTATCGCGCAGTCCGAGAAAATCAAATCACTTTGAATCATGTCAAAAAACAATTTGGTGCAAGTGTTGCAGCGCTGGTTGAAGGCGTTCTCAAAATGGCTGCCATTAGTAACATTCAATTCTCAAAGTCCGAAGTGCTTGGAGAACAAAAAGATCAGCTTGAGCAGGCTAAACGGTTGCTCATTTCAATCGTCGATGATGTCAGGGTGGCGCTCATAAAGTTGGCTGAGCGAACCTGTGCTATCAGAGCTATTGCGAGTGCTGAGCCGAGCAAAAGAATTAGGTTGGCGCGGGAAGTTTTCGAAATTTATTCGCCCTTGGCGCATCGATTGGGTATCGGCCATCTTAAGTGGGAATTGGAGGATATGTCCTTCCGATATCTTGAGCCTCTGGCATATAAAAGAATTGCTTCCCTGTTAGCTGAGAAGCGTAGAGATCGACAAGACTATATCGAACAAGTTATTGAGACACTCAAGCTAAAACTAAAAGAAGTTCACGTCGAGGCGCAGATCGACGGGCGTGCAAAACACATTTACAGTATCTGGCGTAAGATGCAAAACAAAGGAATTTCGTTCTCTCAGGTTTATGACGTGCGTGCTGTGAGGGTGTTGGTTCCCGATATCAACGATTGTTACCGCACGCTTGGTATTGTTCACGGTTGTTGGCGAAACCTGCCACACGAATTCGACGACTACATTGCATCACCAAAAGAAAATGGTTACCGCAGTTTACATACTGCTGTAATCGGTCCGGAAGGCAATGTGCTTGAAGTGCAAATTCGGACATTTGAAATGCACGAGGAGGCTGAATACGGTGTCTGCTCCCATTGGCAGTACAAGTCCATTGAAAATGACCCTGAACCTGAAGCATATCAGCAGCGAATAGACTGGCTTCGCACCTTACTAGATTGGGAAGAAGAACTTGGCGACGTCACTGGAATATCAAAGGACTTGCTGGCCGAAGTTAGTCTCGACAGGGTTTACCTGTTCACAAGAGAAGGTCAAGTCATCGACATGATGCCTAAGGCTACACCGGTTGATTTTGCATATCGTGTTCACACAGAAGTTGGCCACAAGTGTAGCGGGGCGAAGGTCAACGGTAAGGTTGTGCCACTCAATACTGTATTGAAATCTGGTGATCAGGTTGAAATCATTGTTGGAGACAAACAAGAACCTCGTAGGGAATGGTTGCACGAGCATCTTGGTTACGTAGCCACCAGTCGCGCGAAAGCAAAGATTCAGTCTTGGTTCGGTCAAAGAACAAAGAGAAAAAACTCCGCAGAAGGTGAGAAGTTGCTAATCGAGGAGCTGCGACATCTGGGCTTTGAGAACGCGGATCTGAATACATTGGTCAAGTCACTTGGGTATAAGAAACCTGAAGACCTCTATGCTCAAATTGGTGTTGGTGAAGTTAGTGTTCTGAAGATTGTTGAAAAAGCCGTTAGCCTAGTTGAACTTGATCAACGCGATCGACAATTGAGTCTGTTACCTCGCGAAGCGCAGCCACTGGATCAAGAACTATCATTGATTAATGGCTTGGGTCAGTTAGAGCATGAAATTTCGACGTGCTGTAAAGCCGCACCAGGAGATTCCATCGTAGGTATCATTGATGATGCCAACAAGGTGTGCGTGCATCGCCAAGACTGCCTAAAGGCTTTACAAGCTAATCTGGCAGGACGAATCATTCGTCTTGACTGGAGACACGACACTGCTCTGACTTTTCCTGTGAATATTGAAATCTTTTCTTACGATCGTCCCGGGTTACTACATGATGTCACGGGTGTATTGATGCTGGAGCGGACCAACGTAATATCCATGAGTAGCGGTAGACGAAACAACAGAGTCAATATTGCGATGGAGATTGAAGTCACAAGTATCAACGGTTTGTTACAAACCTTGGAGAAAATTGAAACGCTCTCAAATATAATTTCAGCACAGAGAGTTGTTTCTGAGTAGTTAACCGAATCGATAGTCTATCCTTCTTGTGGGTGCTAGTTGGGATCCGGTTACGCTGCGGCGCGACGGTATCTTGGGTACTATTGATTCATTGCGGATGTTAACCTTTTTAATTTAACTAAAAGTCGGGAGATTCTGACGTGAAGATGATTCTATTGGGCGCACCTGGTGTGGGCAAAGGTACACAAGCGAAACTGGTCATGGAAAAATTTGGGATACCTCAAATTTCAACGGGTGACATGCTTCGAGAAGCTATTCAGGCTGGTTCGCCTCTAGGGATAAAAGTAAAAGCAGTCCTTGAATCAGGTGCTTTAGTGACAGACGGGATTATCATCGATCTAGTTAAAGAACGAATTCAGCAGCCTGACTGCAAAAAAGGATTTTTGTTTGATGGTTTTCCTCGCACTATCCCGCAAGCACAAGCATTGGTTGATGAGAATATTGTTATCGACAGTGTCATAGAAATTAAAGTACCCGAAGAAGAAATCGTACAACGCCTTAGTGGACGTAGAGTTCATCCAGGTTCAGGGCGAATTTATCATGTTTTGTTTGATCCACCGAAAATTGAAGACAAAGATGATGAAACCGGAGAGCCTCTTATTCAAAGAGACGATGATACAGAGGAGACAGTCCATGAACGGTTGAAAGTTTACGCCGAACAGACAGAGCCTTTGGTAGCGTTTTATCGGACTATTTCTAGTGAAAGTGGATCCACGCTTTCTTATAATGCAATTGATGGTTTAGGTTCTACGGATGACATTTCGAAAAAAGTCTTCGCAATTTTGAATGATCAAACGAACGTATGAAGTTGCGTTTTTGGTTAGATAGAGCATGTTTGTTAGTTTTTTTTTAAGATAATCAGGTAAAACGTTGAAAAAGATACGTTTTTTTTAGAAAAATTTTGCAATTTGTTTTTTTTTGTCTAAACTTCTCTTCGTTGATGCAACTGTATGCGTAGTTTCTTCAATTGTGTTTTGTAAAAACGCACTGCCGAGGAGAAGTAATACAGATGCTAGGCAAAAACGTACTAAGAACGTAGTTCTGCTCTAACGAATATTTGTTCTTCAACAGTAAGACAGGAGTGTGAAAGTGGTTGCTAAAAAGAAAAAGGTAGCGTCTAAGAAAAAGCCGATTGCGAAAAAAGTTGTGGCTAAGAAAAAAGTAGTGGCTAAGAAAAAAGTAGCTGCTAAAACAAAGCCAGCTGCAAAGAAAGCGCCTGCTGCCAAGAAAAAAGTAGCTGCGAAGAAGAAACCGGTTGCCAAGAAAAAGGTAGCAGTAAAGAAAGCCCCCGCTGCGAAGAAAAAAGTAGCAGCAAAGAAAGCGCCTGCTGCGAAGAAGAAAGTAGCGGCAAAGAAAGCGCCTGCTGCAAAGAAGAAAGTAGCGGCAAAGAAAGCGCCTGCTGCGAAGAAGAAAGTAGCGGCAAAGAAAGCGCCTGCTGCGAAGAAGAAAGTAGCGCCAAAGAAAGCGCCTGCTGTAAAGAAGAAAGCCGCTAAAAAGAAGTAAGTTGTTTGAAAAAGGCTCTCTTTTGGAGGGCCTTTTTCTGCTTCCCTTCGTCAGACTGAGAAACTTCTTGTTCTAGAATGGAGTCGCCGACGGCGATAGTTAACCCGCTTCAATTTCTAGTCAATACGCACCCATCGCGTACAATCTCTTGACCCTTTTAAGTTTAGACAAAGCGCTGTTGTGAGACTGCGTTGTGTCTCTGTTACTTAAATTGACTAGGTTCGTTAAGGTTTTGAAATGCGGTTGGTGAATCGTGAAAATCTTCCGTCACGTAGTTGATTGACTCTAACCAACCGAGTACGGATTTATTGTGACCACCAAGCCTGTTGATAATAGAGCTAATTGCGGTCGTTCTAACTAATAGAACCAGTGGTTGTACTCTGCCTTGGTTTGAAACAGCAACTGCAATGTTTTTATCCATTACAGAGAAGAGTCTTGCAACAGTATTGAGTGGAACGTGAGGCATATCGCAAGGGATAACGAAGCAAAATTCAGTGGTGATAACTGATGCCGCGCTTAAGATTCCAGCGAGTGGCCCCATGAAATTATCGTCAGGATCGGTCGTCAGCTGTTCGCCATAGGCTGCATAGAGCTCTTCATTCTGATTGATATTGATCAGAAGGTGACCGACCTGAGGTTTAACCCTCTCTATCATGTGCTCAATCAATGTCTTGCCTTTAAAGATAGCCAAGCCCTTATCTTTGTTGCCCAACCTGCTACCTTTGCCACCGCAGAGTATTAGACCGGTTACATCGAGTTGTGATTTATCCATTATCTGTTCACGCGTTTCATTGCTAAGATACTGTCATAGATACAATGATAAATCAGCCCCTCATAGCTAGACCACCTCCTTATTGTCTATTCGAGTTTCGAAGTAGGGAGTCAGTTTTACCCATACTAGGGAATATAATCACCGTGGCAAACATCACTCCAGCAATTCTTAATGACGAGGATCACTTGAAGACCGTCACTGGCGTTTTTGCCAACGATGGATTGCTGAGTCGCGATGTCCCCGATTTTGTCGAACGGACGCAGCAAATAGATATGGCTAATGCGGTCGCAAAAGCGATAACCGGCCAAACAAATGTGCTTATAGAAGCAGGGACAGGTACCGGCAAAACGTTCGCGTATCTTGTACCAATTTTGCTGCAGGGTAAAAAAGCGATAATTTCTACAGGGACTAAGACTCTTCAAGATCAGCTTTTCTACCAGGACCTACCAACTGTGCTGAAGCTGCTGGGGCTGGCAAAGAGGGTGAGCCTGTTGAAAGGCCGCAATAATTATTTGTGCCCGGAACGATTAGAGAAAAATATTAAGGTAATGACGGGTAAGTCTAGTGCTAATCTACTTTCTCGGCTGGTGAAGGTTCGGCAATGGTCCCAGATGAGTCGTACCGGAGATCTTAATGAGCTTAGCGATGAAGATTCAGGGCCCGTTAGTGGATTGATTACCAGTACAACAGATAATTGCCTGGGGGGCGAATGCCCTAGCGTAGGTGTATGCCCTCTCTATCGGGCTAGGGATAAGGCCGCTGGTGCAGAATTAGTTGTGGTGAATCACCATTTATTGCTGGCAGACTTGGCCATGAAAGAAGAATCTATTGCGCGGTTACTACCTGAAGTCGAAGTTATCGTGATAGACGAAGCACATCAGATCTCTGCAGTTGCCCGTCACTTTTTTGGGGAAACCGTTACTAGCGGTCAACTAAAGGAGCTATCGAGAGATGTTGTTCGCGAGCTTCATGTGCTCGGTAATGATAACCCCGCTTTACATAGCGCAGCTCAAGAACTCGAAGTATCTGTTGCTCAGCTTCTGCGGGTCTTTAATGCGAGTGAACAAAACAACATTAAGGATCTGCTAATGTTGACACAAGTTCGGGATTCAATAGATGAGTTGGATCTTACCTTATCTACTTTGTCTGAGTTGTTAGAGGCGAGTGCGATCAGGAGTAAAGTCTTTCAACAATGCTTCAATCGTTGTTTGAGGCTGATGGATAAGTTTGCGGTGCTGACGGAGCCGATTGAAATTGAAAGTGAATATGCACATTGGATAGAGCGTCAGGAAAAGTCTTTTGTACTAAGGTTATCGCCCGTTTCTATTGCAGATTCGTTGGCACCACATTTCTTTGCTGAGCAAAAAAGCTGGATTTTTACTTCAGCCACCTTAACCGTCGCGGATAAGTTTGATCACGTTCGATCGATCCTTGGGCTAAAAGGCGTGATTGAGTATCGGTTTGATAGCCCATTTGATTTTAATGAACAGGTCCGAGGAATAGTTCCCGCTGGCTTACCGATACCGGGTGCACGCAATCATACGGAGGCTTTGATTAAATATTGTCTGCCGATAATTAAAGCTAATCGCGGTAGGAGCTTTATTCTGTTTACGAGTTACCGGGCACTCCATACTGCTCACCAAGTCATAGCGGAAAGTGGTGGTGTCAGTTATCTCGTGCAGGGAACAATGTCGCGACAGCAGTTGTTGGACAAATTCAAAACAATTCCGCGCTGTGTGTTATTAGCAACCCAGAGTTTTTGGGAGGGCATCGATGTCAAAGGTGCGGACTTGAGGTGTGTAATCATTGATAAATTACCTTTTACTAGCCCAGAGGACCCTCTGCATGCTGCACAGCTTCGGTTAGCGGCGGCAAAAGGCGAAAATGGGTTTCAGTCAATTTCTATACCAGAAGCAGCTATTTCGCTTAAGCAGGGCTTTGGTCGATTGATTCGACAGGAAAGCGATCGTGGTCTTTTTGTCCTTGGCGATAATAGAATTCTGACTAAAAATTATGGTGGAAAGTTTCTTCGTAGTTTACCGGAGATGCCGTGGCTGGATTCTCAAACTCAAGCGATAGATTACCTAGCATCACTAGACTGAACGCACTTCACTTTGGTCTCGTTTCTAGTAGAAATCGAGTAAAATAAAACAACAGAATAAAGCGATCCTCTAAATGAACATTCTTGCCATTGATACTTCGACGACTGCCTGTGTGCTCGGATTAAGATTCCGGGGTGAAGAGCTTGTAAGGTTTGAGCACATAAACAGGACACACAGCCTTGAGTTGCTGCCTCGCATTGTTGCATTGTTGGCTGATGCTGAACTCCAGAAAACTGATCTTGATTTATTAGTGTTTGGCAGAGGGCCAGGTTCGTTCACAGGCCTAAGAATTACTGTAGGTGTCGTACAGGGGCTCGCCTTTGGGCTGGATATACCTGTAGTTGGGGTCTCTACGCTGGCGTGTATAGCGCAGGGTCGGCATCGTAGGAGCTTGCATCAAAGGAGTTCGGGGAGTGCCCAGGCCGAGGCGAGCCATGTAGTGGTAGCCCAGATTGCGAGGCAGCAAGAGTTGTTCTACGGTGCCTATGAGATTCGTGAAGGCGTCGCACAGTTAGTTGGAAAAGAAGCTGTACATTTGGCGAGTGATGTTCCTCTGTTACCGCAAGCGCCTTGGGTTGGCGTTGGTAGCGGTTGGCAGTTCGCCGACGATATTAACGCGTCATCGCATGCAGAAGTTTCAGATATTACGCTGGAAGCATTCCCCGAGGCGGAGGATCTGCTATTTTTGGGTGCTGAAGGATTTAGGAAAGGAGCTGCAGTTAAAGCAGAGCAGGCCATTCCGGAATATTTGCGCGAGCAGGTCGCGACTCCACCTAAACCGAAGACCTGATTATGTAATCTGCTGCTCGCAGAAAGCCAACTATTGTCTATACTCAAGAGTGGCTGCTAGGATAGGCGGTGTATACTAATGCTGGCTGCATTTGGAGGCAGCTAGTCTAGCGCTAAAAATGGGTGAATTGATTCGCCTAGCAATTGATTAGGGACGTCTCTCGGTGAATATAGGATCAATTCATCACAAAATTTCAAATACAGGGACTGCTAGCAGTCGGGCTGCCGGGCAGGTTGCGCACAATCGTGGGCCAGCAGATAAAGTCACCTCTCCAAAGAGTACGGATAGTCTTCCTGCAAGTTTTCAAAGTAGCGCTGAACAAGGTTCTGAACAGCAACTGCAACCCGTTGATCGAATTCCAGCCACGCGAAGTAAGCTAGATTCACAGCACCAAAGCGTTGAATACCCGGTGCATGTGCAAGCTGCTGATCAACCTTCTCAACGTCAGCAGGCAAGTCATCAAGCGAGTGAAAACGAACGCGCGATTGCCTTTTATGTGATTACCGAGACAATTTCTTCTGTTGCCTCTGAGGGAGAGCTGATCGGCGTTGACATCTACGCCTGATTACACTGAATATTCCCCATGCCTCGATATTGTTTCTCCCAGGATGAAAATGGCTATTTCCTGAAGGATCGAATGAGCAATCAACGTCCACTGCGTATTGATTTTTCATCGTCGGGCCTTCAGCGACGAGCAGCCCAGACCGGAAAGAGTGAGCTGTTGTTGAAAGCAATTGGTGCACGCGAAAATCTTCGGGTGTTGGATTGTACGGCCGGGCTTGGTGTCGATGCCTTTCTTATGGCCGCATATGGCTGCCAGGTAACGCTTATAGAGCAATCACAAGTCCTGTCGATGATGCTTGGGCAAGCGATCGAAAACGCCTCCACAGACCCTGGGTTGAGTCGCACTGCCCGTCGTATGCAGTTACATCAAATGAACGCAATGGAATATTTGCAGCAGACGGCTAGCATGGATCAAAGTCCACAATTCGATGTTATTTACATTGATCCAATGTTTCCGCCTCGCTCTAAATCAGCGGAGGTAAAAGGCAACATGCAAATACTCCAAAAATTTGTCGGCAACACCGGGCGGGTCGAAGCGTTGCTTGAACAGGCTCTTGCGACTAAAACAAAGAGAGTTGTGATCAAGCGGCCACTGCGGGGCGGAGATATCGATGGCTTTGTGCCGAGTTTTCAACAGAAAGCTAAATCGAGTCGGTTCGACATCTATTTACAATAAGTCTTTTTCAGGCCGTTTTTTAGTAACAAGTCTCTTGCTCAAAAGTAAGAGGTCTAGTTTGAGGCGGGTAGACTTTTCGCGGCCAAATGAATTACTTCGTACCGCAAGTCACTATCTAGCGTGAGTCCAGTCAAAGATTTAATGTTTTCTAAGCCGTTCGCTGTAGAGACCAAATCATCGGTAATGGTGATAGCACCTTCCGTTTTCATACTAGTAATAAAAGTAGCGAATAGAGATTTGTCGAAAAATTCCGGTGAATTGATCCCATAGAATGCTGACAACTGATGTCCTATGGCCGAAGCCCGTGTCTGTAGGTCAGTTACCGATTGCTCACCGTGCTGCTCTAGTAACGTTGCCAAGATGTAATATCTTTCGAGCGTAGGTTCAATTATCTCGGCCAGCGATGTCAAACTAGCATAGCCATCAGTTGTCGGAGGTGGCGCGGATATAAGGCGGTCTGATTCGTCTTGCCTGTCTGCAATAAGGCCGAGTGAAGAGAATATATCAACTATTTTTTCGATCGTAGGTTCAAGCTTATCCAGAGTGTAGGGTAAGAAAAATTCTGACTTTAAATATGGATAGAGTCCTTTGCAGGCTGTAATCAGATCGTCAGTAGTAATGTCGCCGGATTTTTTTATCCATCGGGCAATGAAAGCGGGCAGTGCGTAGACGTGTATCGTGTTGTTTCGATAGTAAGTTAACAGTATCGCTGAAGGCGCATCCGCAGAGAGTATATCGCCAAAGCTTTGGGTCGTGCGATTTATGTCAGCGATACTTTCAGCTTGTCTGATGATGCTAATTGCATCAAGGTCCACAATTGAGTATTCCCCTTCCGTATTCAAACCAGACGCAATGCTAAGTAAATCTTCAACCATTCGCTGCAGTCTATCATCCGTCATTGACTGGCGAGGCGTGGTGAGTAAAACTGTCGCGACTAGGTTCACCGCATTAATGGATGTTGCCGAGTTAAGGTTAGTTGCAATTTTGTTGCCCAAATCAACACAGGCGCTGGTCACCAACGATGGGGGCACATCTGGGTTGCCTTTCCAATTTGGCAGTGCATTATCCAGAAAGCTTTCAAGATAAACTGGTTCGCCAAAATTCACTCCAACTTTACCAAAGTCGTGTTTCAACGTGCTAAGAACGCCAGCTATATCCCATATTGACTCTTTCTCCTTACTCTTTCCCTCGAGTTCACCACGATATGTGCTGCCTTCAAGTATTCGTTCATAGCCGAAGTAAACGGGCATAAAACAAATCGGTTTGCTTGAGTCCCGCAGATAGCTATTGACGGTCATGCTCAACATGCCAATTTTTGGTGTAAGCATGCGTCCTGTTCTGCTTCGACCTCCTTCGATAAAATATTCAACTGAATAACCACGAACAAACATTTGGTGCAGATATTCATCGAATACAGCTTTGTATAGAGGATCTCCCTTAAATGACCGCCTCATAAAAAATGCGCCTGCTCGTCGTAGCAGGGGACCCACGATGGGGAGGTTCAAGTTTTTACCGGCGGCGATATGAGGTGGAGTCAAACCGTTGTGATACAAGACGTAGGATAGTAACAGGTAGTCAATGTGGCTTCGGTGGCAGGGTACATAAACTATTTCATGGGTTCTAGCTAACGCTTTTACTCTGTTGATATTGTGTAGGTCTATGCCGTTATATAGTTTATTCCACAACCACGTCAGTAGAAGATGGAATGAGCGTATTACTCGGTATGATTGGTGTGAAACAATTTCGTTAGCGTTGGCAAGCGCTTGTTTTTCGATGTCTGCAACGGGTCTGCCTGATTCGCTTGAAACTGCTTTGATTGCAGTCTCGACTCTCGGGTCAACCATAATCGCTTTAATTAGCGTGCGTCTGTGGGAAAGGTCAGGGCCCAGGATTGCCAACTTCTGGTGATTGAAATGGACGCGAAGTAGACGTAACAACTTTCGTATTTGCCTTTCTCTTACGTGTTCATTCTCTGTGATTTCGCTAATGATGACGGGTTCGCCAAATTGGACGAGTATATGCCCGGGATGAATGACCATTGAGAGTAACTTTTTAAAACGACTCGTTACCGTCCAATTGTCAGATAAGAGTAGGTCTGAAATTGAGTTTTCACGGTTTGGTTGATGCCCCCAGAATAGCGACACGGGCACTACTTTTAACGGGCCCTTTTTTGTCACGGAGAGTTCTATGTCGGATGAACCTGATTGAACACTTTCATGATCGAACAGTCGTGCCATTCGGGCTGATTGTTGGCGTTGTGACTTTCGTCCCCAGGTACCATCAGGGTGACCCAGGAAAAAGAAAGCACGCGATTCATCGCAGTCTTGGATAGGCTCAATCGGACGAGGTAAGTCATTATCGACGCAAGCTTGATCAACAACCATTAGGTCGGCGATAGAGCGAAATGACATGACGTAACAGACTCTGTCATCAGATTCGATATTCAGGAATTCTTTATCGCAACCCAAAACTGTGGGTTGGATCCAGGAAAAAAGTAAATTTTTTGTAATGTGAAACTGAAAAGACCTCACTCGATTAACGATTGAGGTCTTTTTGAGCGAGGTTGTATTAGCGTTTGCCATCGAAGAGATCTGAGAGAGTTCCTCGAGGTTCGGTGCCCTCAATTTCAACTTCCCAGACACCAGAATATTTTCTCTCGGTGACTTCTTTTACTTTTTCAATACTGTCGAGTACGGTGGGCCGTAAAAATATCATCAGGTTCTGCTTTTCATTTTTCTTACTTGAGCTCTTGAACAAGTGGCCAAGAATAGGGATGTTGCCTAAAATAGGCACCTTGGATTCGTTGGATGTTATTTTGTTTCGGATCAGACCACCAAGGATGATAATTTCATTGTTGTCCGCGAGCACAGTGGTTTCAATGGTGCTCTTTGAAGTTATTAAGTCAGCCGCAGCTTCTGCACCGATACTTGAAGGTAAAACTTCGGAAACTTCCTGAGAGATTTCCAGCCGGATCAAGCTGCCGTCATGAATGTGGGGTGTGACCTGTAGTGTGAGACCGACATCTTGTCGTTGAATAGTCGTAAATGGGTTATTTAAGCCATTATTGCCCGCATTTGTGGAACCAGTCCGAAAGGGCACATTCTGTCCGACAACGATCTTCGCTTCTTCGTTGTCCATGGTGGTAATGCTTGGCGTTGAGAGTAGGTTAACATCATCGTTTGACGCCAGTGCGCTGATGAGTAATGCAAAACCTGAACCTGAACCAGTCTCATCAAATGACCCGGCTGCTAAAACATTTGAAGTAATATTAGGTACTGGTGGTGCACCACTTGCAATAGCGGTCAAAATTCCTCCAAGGGTACCGCTACTTCTCGCTGTTGAAAGAAGTGGCACCTTTGAATCGCCATCAAATACCGCAACCTCTGAACCAAGGGCACGTGTAAAGTCTGTTGTGACCTCAACAATCACGGCCTCAATCAATACCTGCAATCTTCTGACGTCGAGTTTAGCAATGATTTCTCTTAACTCTGCCATAGCCGTAGGGTCAGCCTTAATAACCAAAGCATTAAGCCCCTCATCTGCTTGAATGCTGGTCTCTATGTCTTGACCAGTCTTGTCGCCCTTGCTGTTCTGCGCCACCAGTTCCTTCAGAATAGTGGCGAGTTCAGCTGCATCGGAATGTGCTAGCCTGATAACCTGAATAGTTCCTGCTCTGTTTGCGGGTATATCTAATTGTTCGATGAGGGCGACAACTTTTCGGATGCTGCTGGGATCACCCCTTATGACAATAGAATTAGTTCGCTCGCTGGCAACTAGCGTCACTTTATTTGGACCTTTGGCGCTTTTGCCTATTTGCTCTGGTGCGAGTTGTTCTAACAGTGCAACGATGTCTTCAACCCAGGACTCCTTTAGCTGAACAACTTCTGTTGTCGAACTTTCAGCAACATCAATTCTGTTCACTATTTCTGCTAGACGTGCAATGTTGCTGGCATGATCACTGATGATCAGAGCGTTAGGCGAGCTTAAGCCAGCAATATGACCATACTGCGGAATCAGTGGACGCAGAATTTTGACTAGCTCAGTCGATTCCGTGTTCCTGACCGAAATCACCTGAGTGACTAGTTCTTCACCTGAAATGTTGGCGCTGAAATCATCTGGGTTGCCACTTTGCTTGGCGAGGACCTGTTGAACGATTCGTATGACGTTACCAGACGGTACCGCAGCATAGCCGTGCACGCGCAATATGCTGAGAAACAACTCATAGGTTGTGTCTGCATCCATTTTGGTATTCGAAACAACTGTCACGTTTCCTTTGACCCTGGGGTCAATGATGAAACTTTTACCAGTAATGGCTGATATCTGTGTCACAACTTCGCGAATATCGGCATTTTTTAGATTTAGAGTACCTGCATAAGATTCAGCATATGCGTTTATTGAGCCAGTAAAAGCAGTAACCAACAGGCAAGTCAATGTTGCTCGTTTGAACTTTTTGAGTGAAGCTAGGATGGAGAAAAAAACTAAATGCATATCTAAAATGAAGCCTTTTTTATATTGTTATGAACACACGGTTACTGTGTCGGTACAGTCACAAAAAATCGTCTTTCGTCTCTTTGAACTTCTACTCGGACTCTGGGTGAGTTCATTGCCTGATTTATCAAATTTTGGTCATTTATGACGTTTCCTACCGGTTGTCCGTTGACAGACAAAACCACATCGCCCGACTGCAGGCCCGCTTGTGCCAGGGCTTGCTGTGATGCTTCGTTGCCAATTCGGTAACCTTTATTTGAGCCACTTTCAACGGCGCTAACGCCAAGTTCGGTGAGTAATCCAGCAGGGTCAGCAGATATTCTTTTCTGTAACGCTGAAACATATTCCCGAATCTTTGATCGGGGTTGGTTCTGGGGGTTTGATAGGGCAGATTGTTTTTTCTCTGCAATTCTCTCCCTGATTTGTTGTAACCTTGTGGTGGGGCTATTTTGTGCCAATGGTTGGTTTTGAGCGGTTGCGCTATTGGATGATGTCCTCGTGAATTGCTGCCTAATTTTACTATCAGAAAACAGAAGTTTCTCTAACTTTGCCCCCCGTCGGATGAGGATGTGATCTGCGAACACTGAATCAAGAATTGCGTTGCCTGGAAGGCGGTCGCCAATCCGATATAGCTCTCCATTCTTGTTAAGCTCAGCGACGATAGCCGTAGAATCTTCTGCAACATCGGCATTGAATACGCCCTGTAACTCCAAGTTGAGTTTCGTTTCTGGCGCATCAACTGCGACCGTTGCTGCCTGTACTGCCTGTTCCCCAAATAGGTTCAACGAGGCAATATTGTTACCTGAGTCAACCCCTGCATCGATTCGCTGTGAGCGATTATTATTGCGTTTGTTTGCTTCTGAGGCTCCCAGATTGATCGCGCCTTGCCCGCTCGTGCTTTCAAGGAAAAACAATACGGTATTAGCGACAGATAAACTCATCAAAATGACAATCACAACGCTCACAATGGTCGCGAGTGTGCGATTGTGTCGTTGAAACATGTTAATGAGTGAATCCAAGAAAAACTCCTGATTTTTGAGGCAGTTACCTTAGCAGGTAATGGGTCGTGGGTGAAATTTTCAACTTCTTCCCCTGAATAATTGTTCTTCTAATTTGAGAACAGTTTCATCCAGGCTAGAACCTGCTGGCCAAGGCACATTTGCCAGGTCGAACAATCTTGCTTTTACGCTGATTTCCGCCCAGCCATCCGGCTTTAACCTAACTAAAGCGAGACTCATGCCTTGATAAATGATCTCAAGAACAAGCACCTTGCCATCTAGACTTAAGGCACCATCAAGCGCTGGAAGTTCAAATATCTGCCCGGGTGTGTTACCAAATCCGCCGGCTGGAGAAGCTGGCTCGTAGTGAATTTTCCCTCCGGTCCAGTGGAGATTGCCGGTAATGCTTGTTAACCAGCGTCTGTCCGCAGAAAGGTTGATGTTCTGTAAGGCTAGTTCACCGGTAAATGTTAGTCCCAAGTTCTGACTTTCCTGGTTTATAAAACTGCTTCCAATAGTGCCTTCTAGTGCATCGAGTAGCGTTGCAGCATTGTTTAGCTGCAGATGAGTTTGTAGTTCGTGCCCATCGCCCTTTAACCTGATGTCGGTGAAAACATTCGCTGTGACTAGTGGAGTTGGGGCCAGGTGCCAGGTGAGTTCTGATTCTGGAAAGTTGCGATAGCGAAGTAAGGCGCCACCGCTCCAGACTGTTTTGGACATAGAAACAAGTTGGAGTTCAGGCACTATTTTGTTGAGCTCAGTCGCCACAGTTGTGTACAAGAGGCTCGCCGGTGCGAACACAATGATAAATCCCAGGAAGGCAAATAGGCCCGCGCTGGCGTATAACAGAATTCGTTTCATAACAGATTACTCAATCAGCAAGCCAGTTAACGATTGATTCACCGTTTTGGGTGAGCCGCAGCCACCCTTGTTCGTCATTGCCATCCCAAGAACCTGTGCTGCACCGGGTTTCTAGTTGAAAGTGCTCAAATGCATCCCGTGCAAAGTCCTGATCAGTTAACCATTTCGTTTCGTTGGGCGTGATCCAAACAGAAGTAAAGTGTCCTTTTACCGCGTCAGGCACAATTGTGCAGGTCACCGGGGGCGCTTCGAGGTTTTTTGCGCCCAGGGTCAAGACAATGCTTTTACCTTTCTCTTGCCTGTTAGTAACTTGCAGCTTGGATTTCAGCCACTCAATTAGCGCCGGGGGTTCAACCCGCTGCATGTAAATTTCGATATCCGGGTATCTGCCGTCTCTGATTTCTCCTGCTTCTTGCAGGTCTGAAGTGTTCAAGTCAGTAACCGAGTCATGACATTGCTGTAAAGACGAGAGAGATTATATAGGTCATCTACTTCCACGCATTCATTCACTTTATGAATAGTTGCGTTCTTTGGGCCGAGTTCAACAACTTGAGTACCTGTCGGTGCGATAAAGCGTCCATCAGAGGTGCCTCCCGAAGTCGACAACTCCGTTTCGATATCACAACATTCTCTGATTGCTTGCTGTACCGCTGGGATTAATTCTCCACCTTCAGTTAAAAACGGGTTTCCCGACAGCGACCATTCAATTTCAAAATCTAGGCCATGCTTTTGAATGATTTTCTCTGTTCTGCTTTTCAAGTTTTTGGTAGTCGACTCGGTTGAAAACCTGAAATTAAAGTCCGCTACCATCTCTCCGGGTATGACATTGTTAACGCCTGTGCCCCCGTGAATATTCGAAATTTGCATCGTCGTAGGTGGAAAAAACTCGTTGCCATCATCCCAGCGTGCAGACACTAGATCCGCCAATGCCGCCATGCTGAGGTGGATCGGGTTCTTTGCTTTGGCGGGATAAGCAACGTGCCCTTGTATTCCTTTTACAACTAATTTTGCGTTTAATGAGCCCCGCCTGCCCGTTCGGACAACATCACCGAGTTGCGAGCTACTCGAAGGTTCCCCAACAAGACACCATGCGATGTTTGTGCCACGAGATTTGAGCAGCGCCATGACTTTTTTTGTGCCATTAATTGCCTTGTCTTCTTCGTCACTGGTGATTAGAAACCCAATGTTGCCCTTGTGATTAGGCGTCTCTGAAAGAAACCGTTTAGTGGCTGTTAACATTGAAGCAAGAGAGCCTTTCATATCGGCGGCGCCACGCCCATGCAGCACGCCGTCGAATACTTGCGCGCAGAAAGGGTCGTTATCCCAATCCTCGATGGGGCCGGTTGGAACAACGTCCGTATGACCGGCGAAAACAAATAGGGGGGCCCCAGTTGATTCGCCATCACGAGTTGAATCGCCGTTGCGAACAGCCCACAGATTGTCGACATCATCAAATCTCAAGTGTTCGATTTCGAAACCAAGATCAATGAGGTATTCAGCAATCAACTGCTGACAGCCGGCGTCTTCGGGCGAAATCGATTTCGCCCTAATTAACGTGGCCGCAAGCTCCAATGTTTCCCTGTCTAGTTCTGCTTCCGGTAACCTTGCTTCGTTTTTTTCTTTAGTTATGGTCATGTAGCGCGTCATTTAGGGTGATGGCTTTTAGGTTAGTGCGACACTCAATAGCGCCGGTTTGCGAATGTCGAATGAACAACATATCGGACTGACCAGCGAGCTCTCTCGCTTTCACAAGTTTGACCAAATTCTTGTTTTCATCGAATACCTGTACAAGTGTGCCAGCGGTGATATAAGTCCCGGCTTCAATGGTACATCTGTCACCAAGAGGTATGCCTGCGCCCGCATTTGCACCAATTAGGCAATCTTTGCCGATGGTTAGCACCATTTCGCCACCACCTGATAGCGTACCCATAGTACTTGCGCCACCGCCTAGGTCACTACCTTCTCGCATCAATACACCCTGAGACAGTCGGCCTTCAATCATATTGGGTCCAATCGAGCCAGCGTTGAAATTGACGAACCCTTCGTGCATAACCGTGGTGCCTTCACCCAGGTATGCGCCTAATCTGACTCTGGCGGCATGCGCGATCCGAACACCCGTAGGCAAAACGTAATTGGTCAGCTTTGGAAACTTGTCAATTGATGCAACTTCTAGATGTCTGCCCTCTATACGTGCATTTAATATCGCGTCTTCTAGTTCGTTAGGATCGATTGCACCATCGCTGGTCCAGGCAACGTTAGGCAGTTTGGCAAAGATACCCTGCAGGTTTTGTTCATTGGGCTTCACATATCGATATGAAAGTAGATGTAGTTTGAGATACGCCTCAGGTGTGGAGGTGATTTCGCTATCCGTTTCCATCATCATCAAAACCATTGGTTGGCTTGATTTAGTCAATCGCCGGACGAGGCTTGATTGTGCTTTATCAGATATTGCTTCGGCGAGGGTGGTCAATGTAGCAGCGTCAAGCTCTATAGCTTTATTACCACCTGAATAACCGGTAACGGACTTAATGTTGTCGAGAAGCTCCGTCTGAGGATGAAAAACCGGAATCGGGTAGAAAACTTCTAGCCATTCAGATTGGCTGTTCTTAGTGCCAATACCGAAGGCAAGGCTGGTGAATTCGGACGATGTCATGTGTAAACCTTATGTGTAAACCTGGAATATACTTCAGGGAGTTAGCAGCGAAAGTCGCTGCGAAAGCGCTATTATCTCGATTTTCGAGGTTAGAAAATAGTGCGAGGTGATATTTTGTCTCTACTGCTCGAGATCTTTCATTTATCCAGCTTGTTTCGATTTTCTTGCCGCTGGAAGGGTTTCAGACGCCTTCTGCACAAAATTGTCGAGCTCGTTTTCGATTCTGCTGATGAGTGCCTCGGTCAGCTTAGGATCTTTTACGGGTTGACCATGGGTATCGGTAATATAAAAAAGATCCTCAACACGCTCACCGAGGGTTGTGATCTTTGCACTTTGTAACTCAATATCAAGGTCGAGGAATATCTGAGCGATGATTGATAGAAGACCAGGTCTATCTGGCGTAACAACCTCCAGAACTGAATAATTCTGGTTCTCTTCATTGGTCAAACTGACATCAGGCCTGAAACTAAATTGCTTGTGCCTTCTTGATGCTCTGCGAGTTGAATTCTTTTTGAATTGGCTATGGTCAGTCAAATATTTTTTGAGCACACTTTCGATTTCACTGACTCGCGTTGAATCCTCCGCTACCATTTTGCCGTCAGCCTCTAAGACGACAAAACTATCGAAGACGACTCCATTAGCGGAGTTCGCGATCCTCGCGTCTACCACATTGAGTCTGAGTTTATCGAAGGCCGAGACTGAAGCTGCAAAAGGTGAAATGCTCTCATCGCCATAAACAAACAGGTGGGTCGCGCCTTCAGTAATTCTAGAAGAAATATCGTTTCTTATGATGACTAACGGCCCTTCTGACAAATCATGTTCAGCAATAGCGATTGTGTGCCAGACAATGTCAGCGACGGATTCGCGTATGAAGTAATCCAAATCTATTTTGGTCCAGAGTTGGTCTACGGTTTCCTTCGTAATTCCGTGCTCAATGAGGCGCTCAACTGCATGTGTTCTGGCTTCCTGGGCAAATTCTGTGCGGCTTGTTGAGGCTTCCATACCGTGGCGAAGCATGCGTTTAGTTGAGACATAGAGCTGTCGCATCAAGCTTGCTCTCCAGCTGTTCCAAAGAGTGGGATTGGTCGCATTGATGTCGGCCACAGTTAGTGCGTATAGATAATCCAAGTGGACCTGATCTTGAACAAGTTCAGCAAATTCGTGAATAACTTCAGGATCGGTAGTGTCTTTTCTTTGTGCGGTGCTAGACATCGTAAGATGATTTTCTACTAACCAGCAGACAAGCTTAGTGTCCCAATCACCCAGGCCATGGCGTTTGCAAAATTGTTTAGCCACGCCGATACCCAGTTCAGAATGGTCGCCTCCTTGACCCTTAGCGATATCATGGTACAAACCAGCGATGTAAAGCAATTCAACCTTAGGTAGTCGAGGATGAATATGAGCTGCGATAGGAAACTTCTGTTGCTGATTTTTATAGCGGAATCTTCGCATGTTCCGTACCACCTGAAGCGTATGTGCATCGACGGTGTAAACATGAAACAGATCAAATTGCATTTGTCCAATAATGCGGCCAAATTCTGGTAAATATGCACTCAGTATGCCGTAGTCAGCCATTCGTCGAAGTTGACTAAAAAGGTGTTCAGCAGATCTGAGTAATCCAAGAAACATGGCTGTATTGATGGGATTGTTGCGAAAGTCTTCGTCGATATACTGCAAGCTAGTTCGAATTTGACGAATCGTCGATGCTCGGACACCTTCAATTCGAGGGTTGTTGCCCATGATGACGAACATCTCCAGCAAAGCTGAGGGTGTTTTTCTGAAAACTGCTGGGTCTACGATCTCAATATAATTGTTACAAAGCTGGAATCGTTCGTTAATGACCACGATTCGTTTTTTCTCGTTGGTACCGAAAATGACTTCTTCAAAAGACTGTAGGATCAGGTCGTTATTAGCACGAACCTCCATCGCAGAGCGGTAATAGACCTGCATGAACTGTTCAACTGCTAACTGGTCGCTATCTTTGTAGCCGAATATAGTCGCAAGTTCCCGCTGATACTCGAACAGCAATCTATTGTCATCTCGGCCACTAAGGATGTGCAGCCCGCAGCGAATCTTCCACAATAAACTTTGGCTCTCTGAAAGCTGCTTACGTTCGCTTGCTGTCAGTATTTTCTGTTTGACCAGATCGCTAAACTTTTCCACGCCAAAATGGCGGTTAGCAATCCACATGATCGTTTGGATATCTCGGAGCCCGCCTGGTGAACTCTTTACATCGGGTTCCAAGCTATACTCTGTGTATTCTGATTTGCGATGTCTTTCGTGCTGTTCTGCGACTTTCGCTTTAAAGAATTTTTTAGCAGGCCAAATTTTCTTAATACTGATGCGTTCTCGCATCTTCTCTCGCAATTCTTCGTCTCCGCACAGTGTGCGTGCTTCCAACATTGCGGTCACGACTGTGACGTCTAATTCGGCTTGAACTCGACACTCTTGAATTGACCGAACGCTGTGGCCAACTTCAAGTCCAACGTCCCACAATAGCGCTAAAAACTGTTGGATGTTGTCTGAGTTTGCGGAGTAGTTGTCTCTTTCTAATAGAATAAGCAGGTCAATGTCGGACCGAGGAAGTAATTCATTTCTGCCGAACCCGCCAACAGCAAGCAAAGCGATACGCGCGGGACGCCATCGGGTCAGGCTTTCCTGCCAGTCAAATTGTTGCCAGGCAAGTTTAAGAACGCCTGAGACTAGGGTGCTGCGTTCAATAATAAGTGCTTCAACTGGCGTGCCTTGATAAAAACCCTTTTCGATAGAGCTCTTATTGTCGAGCAGTGCCTGCTTGAAAACGGGGACGACCTGCGCGCAGGACTGAAGCTCCTGCTTCAACTTTGAGAGTAGTCCAGAAACGGGTGTAACCTGGGTAGTTTTAGATGCCATGTTTAATCTTGGATAGCTAAATTCAGATGATTAGATTCAGACGATTAGATTAAGATAGTCTGGGTTAGTTAAGCTATTTAGGTCAATCGCTCGATGTTATCATCGCTGCGATAAGTGAAAATCTCATACCCGGTTTCGGTGACTAGGATTGTGTGTTCCCACTGAGCAGTTAACTTGTGGTCTTTAGTGACCACGGTCCAGTCATCTGGTAATAGTTTCACTGCAGCTTTGCCGACGTTGATCATGGGTTCTATCGTAAACGTCATGCCAGCTTTAAGTTCTGCGCCGGTTCCAGGTTTGCCGTAATGCAATACTTGGGGCTCATCGTGGAAGATTTTGCCAATGCCGTGCCCGCAATACTCTCTGACAATCGAATAGCGATTCTTTTCTGCGTAGGTCTGAATGACATGGCCAATGTCACCGAGTGTTGCCCCGGGCTTTACCTGGCGTATGCCCCGGTACATACATTCTTTTGCGGCCGCGGTGAGGCGTTGTGCCATGACGCTGCCCGTTCCCACGATAAAGGTTTTGCTGGTATCGCCGTGGTATTCATCTTTGATCAGAGTGACATCAATATTGACGATATCGCCATTCTTAAGCACTTTTGCATCATTTGGGATGCCGTGGCACACGACGTGATTGACCGAGGTGCAAATTGATTTTGGGAAACCGCGATAGTTTAACGGTGCGGGAATCGCATTCTGGACATTCACCGTGTAGTCGTGGCAGATTCGGTCGAGCTCACCGGTGGAGACCCCTGGTTTGATGTGTTCTTCAATCATCTCGAGCTGCTTTGCTGCCAGGGCACCTACAACACGCATTTTTTCGATTTCTTCAGGGGTTTTAATGTTAATTGACATAGGGCGAAGGGTCTCTTTTTCAGTACAGCTGAAGGCTCATTAATACGACGTATTTCGGAAGCGCACTATAGCAGATTTGATTAACTATTTAATTGCCAAATTCTTAATAATGTTGGATTATTTTCACGATTATGGTATAAAGCGCGCCGGCTCGGGGAACGAGTCGGAGCAAACTAAAAATTCTCACACACGCCGTCACATAATTCGGGTGCTTTTTTACCGCGATGGGAAGTCCGGAAAAGGAGTTGGATTATGGGGTCTGTGGAGGCTTAACCCAAACTAACTATTGAGGTATTTATGGCTAGCGTATCTATGCGTGCACTGCTTGAAGCAGGAGCACATTTTGGTCACCAGACCAGATATTGGAACCCAAAAATGAAGGAATTCATTTTCGGTGCCCGAAACAACATTCACATTATCAATCTCGAACAAACTGTTCCGGCCCTTAATGAAGCTCTAAGCTACATTGGTGCAACCGCGTCAAAGCGTAATAAGGTTCTATTTGTTGGCACCAAGCGTAGTGCTGGTAAGGTTGTTCGTGAGGAAGCAACTCGATGTGGCATGCCCTACGTCGACAAACGATGGTTGGGCGGCATGCTCACCAATTACAAGACTATACGTCAGTCAATTCGTCGACTGCGTGATCTTGAAGGCCAGCTGAAAGACGGCACGTTTGAGAAACTTACTAAGAAAGAAGCTCTGTCACGCCAACGTGATCTCGACAAGCTCGAGAACAGCTTGGGTGGTATTAAAGAGATGGGTGGCTTGCCGGACATCATCTTTGTGATTGATGTCGACCATGAGCGAATCGCCATTACCGAAGCTAACAAGCTAGGTATTCCCGTGGTAGGTATCGTCGACACAAACAGTAACCCGTCTGGTGTTGATTACGTCATTCCGGGCAATGACGATGCAATTCGATCTATTCGATTATTTGTTGAAGCCGTGGCTAATGCAGTGCTCGAGGGTAAGGCCGAATTTGAAGGCCCTAGTGCAGTAAGCGAATTTGTTGAGGTTGAAGCGACTGATGATCCTGAAGCTGAAGTCCCAGTCGCTGAAACCACTGCTGCATCAGAGGAAGCGCCAAAAGCTGAGTAAGACCATTTGATTGATTGTTTCAGGCTTACCGCAAGGGACTTATTGCAGGGATTCTGGGCTTATAGCTCAGGACCTCGTAAAGTGGGTAGGTCTGAAGCAATCGACGAATAAGTGGATTCAGCTTGAATAGTTTCTTCATGCACATACTCCCGTCGATAATGAAGCGTGCGTCAGCGATGGTCTGGCGAAAAACTATGTGATCGGCAAGATAAATAGATAGTAAGAATTGAACAGGAGAGATCAAGATGGCTGCGATTACAGCTGCAATGGTTAAAGACCTTAGAGAACGTACCGGTCTCGGTATGATGGATTGTAAGAAAGCGCTTGTTGAAGCTGACGGCGATGCAGAATTGGCGATCGAGAATCTACGAAAGTCCAGTGGTATGAAAGCAGCTAAGAAAGCTGGTCGGACTGCAGCAGACGGAAAAATCAGCCTTAAGGTTGAAGGCACAACAGGCATCATTGTTGAAGTTAACTGCGAAACAGATTTTGCTGCGAAAGACAGTAATTTTCTTGAATTTGTTGCTGCGATAACTGAGGAAGCATTTACGAATAAAGTTTCTGATGTCCAGCAGTTGCTAGACGGCGGCTTTGAGAAGACACGGGTAGAGCTAGTTCAGAAAATTGGTGAGAATGTATCAATCCGACGGATTGGAATCATCGAAGGTGACGTTACACCATATCTCCATACTACTGGCAAGATTGGTGTTCTCGTAGTCTTAGAAAATGGCAATGAAGAATTGGGTCGAGACATCGCGATGCACATTGCTGCAGCGGATCCTCAGCCTCAGTTCGTAAATACAGCAGATGTACCTGAAGCGATTATTGCGGCAGAGAAAGATATCTATGTTGCCCAAGCAGCAGAAAGCGGCAAGCCACCTGAAATCATTGAGAAAATGGTCGGTGGACGTGTGCGCAAGTTCCTTTCTGAAATTAGTCTGGTTGAGCAGCCTTTTGTTAAAGACCCGGACACCAAAATTGGTGCGCTGCTAAAGAAGGAAGGCGCATCTGTCATAAACTTCGTCCGCTTCCAGGTAGGTGAAGGTATTGAAATTGAAGAAACCGACTTTGCGGCGGAAGTAGCTAGCCAACTCGGCCAGTAAGCGAATAAATAGGAAGTTCTCAAAAGCAGCAGGAACAAGACAAACACAGGAATAATGATATGGCGACCAAACACTCTTCACCGTACCAGCGGATTTTATTGAAACTGAGTGGTGAGGCACTGGGTGTTAATGGTGTTGGAATTGATCCCAAAGTGCTCGATCGCATGGCACTTGAGATTGGTCAACTGGTTGGTATCGGCATTGAGGTAGGTCTTGTTGTTGGTGGTGGTAATTTGTTTCGCGGTGCTGCGCTCAGCGCCGCGGGGCTCGACCGGGTAACCGGAGATCACATGGGCATGTTGGCGACTGTGATGAACGCGCTCGCGATGCGTGACGCTTTGGAACGTGCCAACATCCACACTGTTGTAATGTCCGCCATACCCATGAGTGGTGTTGTTGAGCATTATGATCGCCGCCGCGCCATTCGCAATCTTGAGAATGGTGATGTTGTTATTTTTGCTGCTGGCACCGGCAACCCTTTCTTCACCACAGACTCGGCGGCCTGCCTGCGCGGTATTGAAATCAACGCGGACCTCGTGCTTAAGGCAACAAAGGTTGATGGCGTATACACTGCCGATCCCATGGTCGATAAGACCGCGACAAAGTATGACCGATTAAGCTACGATGAGGTTCTGGAGCGCCAACTAGGCGTGATGGATTCAACGGCTATTTGTCTTGTGCGCGATCATAATATGCCAGTCAGGGTCTTTGCTATGGAGCAAAGTGGTGCATTACGAAATGTGATCATGGGGCAAGACGAAGGCACGCTAATTACGACCAAAGATCTTAGTATGGTAGATTCAGACCAACAGGATTAGGTTGCTGGTAGATTTAGCCTTTTTAGACGGTCCTTGTAAGACAGTTCTCATAAGGCAGTTAAGGTAGTAAGACTAATATTCAGAGCATAGTAAAGTTTAGAGGTGTTTATCCGTGTTAGACGATGTAAAAAGTGATGCAGAAGAACGAATGGGAAAATCGCTTGTGGCGCTTGATGTTGCCTTCGCTCGGATTCGCACAGGCCGCGCTCATCCAAAGTTGTTGGACGGTATCATGGTCGATTACTACGGCACGCCTACACCATTGAATCAGGTTGCTAATATCATGGTTGAAGATGCTCGGACATTAGCAGTATCTCCTTGGGAAAAGCCGATGATCCCTGTGGTAGAAAAGGCAATTTTGAAATCCGACCTTGGGCTTAATCCATCGACTTCAGGAGACAAGATCAGGCTACCTATGCCTGCTCTGACTGAACAAAATCGTCGTGATCTTACCAAGGTTGCAAAATCAGAAGCCGAGAACGCGCGGGTGTCTATCAGAAATATCAGACGTGATGCCAATGCTTATCTAAAAGAGCTCTTGAAAGAAAAAGACATAACAGAAGATGAAGAGCGTAAAGGCGAAGACATGATACAGAAGCTCACGGATCAAAAAATCAAAGATGTTGATGCTTCGCTTGATGCTAAAGAAACCGACTTGATGGAAATGTAAATTAAGGTTCGTGGCGGTAGGTAATGGATCATCTACCGCTGAAATTTACTATCACGTAAAGATCTATATGCTAATAAAAAGAATAATCACAGCTTTGATCCTGGCACCCATAGCTATCGCCTGTGTGTTCTTTTTGCCCCTCCTGCAGTTCCAAGCATTCCTTGTTATTGTCCTTTCCCTCGCGGCATGGGAATGGGCGAATCTTGCTGGCTATGAAGATGCACATCGAGTTCTGTATGCTTTTGTCATGTTGATTTTTTATGCTGCCTCGACGCTTGTAGATCCATTGTTTGTGTTGGTGCCCGGTGTACTTTGGTGGCTAGTTGCATTTGTACTCGTATTGAAATATCCGGGCTTTACTGGTCTTTGGGCGAGTAAGACCGCCAGATCAATCATCGGTATTTTCATGCTTGTTCCCGGCTACGTTGGACTTTGTCAGCTCAAACAAACTGCGGACAGTGAGTTCTTGATATTGCTGTTGTTCTTCCTGATTTGGGGTGCAGATATCGGCGCGTATTTTAGTGGTCGGGCTTTCGGCAATAAAAAGCTCGCACCTGCAGTCAGTCCAGGTAAATCATGGGCTGGTGTCTATGGCGGCATCTTCTTTGCCACACTGGTGGCTATAGGCATGTGTATTTGGCAGGGTAAGCCGGAGCTAATGGCACCTCGGGGTATCGCCTTCATTTTAGCCTGCGTCGCGATCATTATGATTTCTGTACTTGGGGACCTAGTAGAAAGTATGTTCAAGCGTCATAGAGGTGTTAAAGACTCTAGCGCTCTGTTACCGGGTCATGGTGGTATTCTTGATAGAATTGACAGCTTGCTTTCGGCAGCCCCGGCGTTCGCACTTTTTATCCTGATTTATGGTTGGCAGTAGACCATGAGTGAGAAGCGAGCAGTCACAATTCTTGGCGCAACAGGTAGCGTTGGCGTTAGCACGCTGGATGTGATCCAGCGCAACCAGTCAATATTCTCTGTTTTCGCACTCACGGCAAATACCAACGTAGATGCCATCATTAAGCAATGCCTTGAGGTGAAGCCTCGTTATGCTGTGATGCGAAACGAAACGGCAGCGAAACAATTGAAGTTGAAGCTGGCCGAGATTTTGAACCTGCAAGATGCCGATAATAATTCGCACATTGAAGTGTTATCGGGTGAAGCCGGATTGAAATTTGTCGCGAGTCATCAAGATGTTGATGACGTCGTGGCCGCAATTGTTGGGGGTGCCGGTTTGGGTCCCACCATGGCTGCGGTTGAGGCGGGAAAGAAAATCCTGCTCGCGAACAAGGAGTCTCTTGTCATGAGCGGGCGTCTGTTTATGGAAGCCGTTGAAGAAAACAATGCAACTTTGCTACCCGTTGACAGCGAACATAATGCAATATTTCAGTGTCTTGCAAATGGCGCGGAGTCTCATGCTGGTGGCGTTCGTAAAATCATGCTAACGGGTTCTGGTGGACCGTTTTTACGACGACCGCTTGATACTTTTGATGAAGTAACCCCGGCTGAAGCCTGTGCTCACCCAAATTGGAGCATGGGGAAAAAGATCTCAGTTGATTCAGCGACGATGATGAACAAAGGCTTAGAGCTAATTGAGGCAAAATGGTTATTCGATGTTTCGCCCGACCAAATTGAATTTGTGATCCATCCCCAGAGTGTCGTTCACTCAATGGTTGAATATGACGATGGCGCAGTGATCGCGCAATTGGGTCAGCCAGATATGAGAACCCCTATTGCACATACGCTTGCTTGGCCAAATCGAATTGAATCCGGCGTTCCCTCGCTCGATTTTATGTCGATGGGTAAATTGGAATTTGAAGCTGCAGATCTCGAGAGATTTCCTTGTTTGGTGCTAGCTAGACAGGCAGCGGCGGGACCTCAAAGCTTATCAATTGCGCTCAATGCCGCAAATGAAATTGCAGTTCAGGCATTTTTAGATGAACTTATTGGCTTTGGTGATATCCCAATAGTGAACAAAACTGTGCTTCAAGCAACCGAGGGTGTTGAACCAGCCTCGATTGAAGAAGTACTTAACATAGATGCTGGTGCGAGGAATGCCGCGTTGCAACTAATTGAACAGATAAAACTTAAGGCCACTGCCACGTATAATGCGGGGAGGGCTGACCGTGCTTGAGGTTATCCAAAGCGTTGCTGCGCTAATTCTCACGCTATCTATTCTGGTGACCTTTCACGAGTTTGGTCATTACTGGGTAGCCAGATTGTGTAATGTACACGTGCTTCGGTTCAGCGTGGGTTTCGGTAAACCTCTTTATTCGAAACGAGGACCGGCGCCTGCAGAGGTGCCAGTCCCCGAGGGTCAGGTCATTCAGACCCGCAGTAACGAAAAACTTGAGGGAACAGAATTTGCTATTGCTGCTATTCCCCTCGGTGGCTATGTCAAAATGCTAGATGAACGCGAAGGTTTTGTCCCTGACGACCAAAAACACCTGGCGTTCAATCGCAAACCCGTTTGGCAGCGCATTGCCATTGTGGCTGCAGGCCCCATTGCAAACTTTCTGTTGGCCATTGTTGCGTACTGGTTACTCTTTGCTACGGGAATTAGTGGTATTGCGCCGATATTGGGTGAACTGTCTGATGAGTCGTTGGCATCTAAAGCAGGTTTAAAAGCTGGGCAAGAAATAGTTGCTGTTGATGGCGAGCGAACCCAGACCTGGGCGGATGTTAACCTTGAATTGTTTAACCGATTAGGCGATAGCGGCGAAATTACGCTCACTATTCTAGAGCCTGGCACTACTGGGCTATCGTCTTCTTCACAATCAGATTC